>JBIOJL010000166.1:0-11884 GCA_044450885.1 Tepidisphaerales bacterium | reverse complement strand
GAGTTGGAGGACCCGCGCCATGCCTGATCGAGATCCGACATTGTCCAGGCGCGACGTGCTGTCGAAATCGGCGCGGGCGGCCGGGTTGCTGGCGGCGGGCGGGGCGCTGGCAACGCTGCTGGCGCGGGCCGACAACAACACGGTCTGGCAGATCGACCCGTTCAAGTGCGTGCAGTGCGGGAAGTGCGCCACCTCGTGCGTGCTCAACCCGTCGGCAGTGAAATGCCTGAACGTCTTCCCGATGTGCGGCTACTGCAACAAATGTACCGGATATCTCGAAGCCTGGGTGGACAATACGCGCGAGGCCGAGGCCGGCGAGAATCACCTTTGCCCGACGGGGGCGCTGAAGCGCAAGTGGGTCGAGAAGCAATACTACGAATACACGGTGGACGCGGCCTCATGCATCGGCTGCTCCCGCTGCGTCAAGGGGTGCCTGGAACTGGGCAACGGGTCGCTGTTCCTGCAGATCGACCAGACGCTGTGCGTGCGCTGCAACCAGTGCTCGATCGCCGCGGTCTGTCCCTCGCAGGCGATCTCGCGGGTGCCGATTTCCAAGCCGTATATCCTGGTGAACAGGACGAGGAATGGATGAGCTGTTTGAGCGGGACAACCTCGTCGGAAAGACGGTTTAACACGAAGACACGAAGACACGAAGCGCGTCTTGGTGGTGGGGAGCGGTGCGGCGAAAAAGAGGAGTTGGGATTTCAGATTTCAGATTCCAGATTCCAGATTTCGGATTTCAGATTTGAGAGTTCAAATTTCAAATTTCAAATATCACATTTCAAATCTGTGATTTCAACTCTCAAATCCCCGTCTGCCTCGCCAGCTCGTTCTCACCAACCAGAACCCGCTTCGTGTCTTCGTGCCTTCGTGTTTAATCTGCTCTTTGCATTGCTATTTGCGCTCCCGGCGCTGGCCGAAGATCGCGTGGAACGCTTCCCCGCGCCCGATTTCAAGTCCGGCTACGTCATGCCCAAGACGGTGACATCCCCCGTCGACCGCACGCGGCTGCGGGAGCGTGTGGATGTCGGCGTGCTCGTCGTGTTCCTGCTGGTGGCGTCGTACCTGATTTACCACAAACGGTCGCGAAACTACACACTGGCGCTGACCATCGCCGGGCTGCTCTACTTCGGGTTCTATCGCAAGGGCTGCATCTGCCCGATCGGGTCGATTCAGAACGTGGCGTATGCGATAGGCAGCCACGGCCCGCTGCCGTGGACGGTGGGGGCGTTCTTCGTGCTGCCGCTGTTGTTCGCGCTGTTCTACGGCCGGGTATTCTGCTCGGGGGTCTGTCCGCTGGGGGCGATCCAGGACCTGGTGCTGTTCAAGCCGATCAACGTGCCCGTGTGGGTGGAACTACCGCTCAGCATGATGGCCTGGGCATACCTCGGGCTGGCGGTGCTGTTCGCATGGATCGGCAGCGATTTCTTCATCTGCCGCTACGACCCCTTCGTGGGCTTCTTCCGCATGAGCGGGCCGGCCCACATGATCCTGGCCGGGGGGATCATCCTGGCGCTGTGTGTGTTCGTCGGCCGGGTGTATTGCCGGTTCTTCTGCCCCTACGGCGTGCTGCTGCGGCTGATGTCCAAGTTCTCCCGGCGGACGCTGTCGATCACGCCGCGCGAATGCGTGGATTGCCGGCTGTGCGAGCAGAGTTGCCCCTTCGGCGCCATCCGCACGCCGCTGCCCGTCCTGCAGAAGAACATCGAACAGGAAAAACGGCGGCTGGTGTGGGCGATGGTGATGGTGCCGGTGCTGACGATCGGATTTGCCGTTCTCGGCTACCTCGCCAGCGGGGCGCTGGCGCGAATGGATTACACGGTGACGCTGGCCGAACTGGTCCACCAGGAAGAAAAGACCGGCGTGTTGGCGAAGTCGGATGAGACGCGGGCGTTTCGCTCGACCGGCGCGACCAACGAGCAGATCTACCAGAAGGCCGCTGTCGTGCAGCACCGATACGCCGTCGGCACGCCGCTGTTCGGCGCCTGGATGGGCATCGCCATCGGCGGGCGGATCGTGGGCCTGTTGCTGCGTCGCCGGCAGAAGAGCGGATATATCGCCGACGAAGGCGCCTGCGTAGCGTGCGCCCGGTGCTACGTGGCGTGCCCCGTGGAAAAGCCGGCCCTCGCCGCCAGCCTCCAACCGGCAGCTAGTTCTTAGGCACAGCTTCGATGGACGCCAAGTGTCTGACCAGTGACCAGTGACCAGTGACAAGTGACCATCAGCAGATGACCAAGACCCTCTTCCAACTTCCCGTCTTCACCGACAGCCCGGCCAAGGTGGCCTGGCGGCGCTGCTGCGCCTCGACCGCGGCCGTCGCCGCCACCTTCATCGTGGTCGTGACGGGAATCATGGTCGGCAGCGTCTTCCGCGAGCATGACCAAGGTCTGCTCATCACCAAGCAGATTGGGGAACTCAAGAAACAGTTCCGGGCCGACGACACCAACGAGAAGATCAAGAATCAGATTCGCGATGCGGATGACCAGTTGCGCCAGGTCTACTTCGCTCGCCGCGCGTTCTGGGTGCGCGGGGCATGGCTGCTGCTGGGCGGGGCCATCGTGCTGGGCGTTTCGTTGAAACTGGCGGCCGACCTGGGATATCGGCCGTTCCTGCCGACCGGGCCGGTGCCGGCCGGGCCGCGCCTGGATACGCCGATGAAAGTCGGGCTGACGCTCGCGTCGCTGCTGTTGGGGGCGTTCTTCGTCGGCGCGCGCCTGCCGGGCATACGGGGGATGCAGTTCGCATCACTGGTCCTGACCCATCCGCAACCTGGTCCACAACCCGGGCTCGTGGAACCAAGACCCACCGCGGGCACCACGCAAACGGTGGCCGACGATGCGCTGCTGGCGAAGAACTGGCCGATGTTCCTCGGCCCCGGCGGACTGGCTCGGGCGATCGGGAAATATCCCACGCAGTGGGATGGCGCCGCCGGCAAGAACATCCTCTGGAAGACCGAGATCCCCCTGCCAGGGAACAACTCTCCGGTGGTGTTCGAGAACTCGGTCTTCCTGAGCGGGGCGACGGAAGAGCGCCGCGAGGTCTACTGTCTCGACGCGACCAGCGGAAAGATCCGCTGGACCACAAGCGTGCCCAAACCGGCTACGGGCAAGATTAAGCTCGACGACAACACCGGCTGGGCGCCGTGTACGATGGCGACCGACGGCAAGCGCGTGTTCGCGATGTTCCCGACCGGCGACCTGACGGCGATCGACGCCGATGGGCGGATTTTGTGGAGCAAGTCCTTCGGCGTTCCCAGGAACCAGTACGGTCACGCGTCATCGCTGGCGCTGGCCGGCGGGATCGTCGTCGTGCAGTACGACCAGGGCGCTGACGCCAAGGAGAACCTCTCGATCCTCTACGGCTACGACGCGGCCACGGGCAAGGAAGCATGGAAGACGCCCCGGCCAGTGCGGTCGAGCTGGACCTCGCCGATCGTGGTCCCGTCGGCCGCGGGGCCCCAGGTGGTGACCTCGGCCGATCCGTGGGTGATCGGATACGACCTGAAAACGGGGACGGAGCTCTGGCGGGCCAGGGGAATGACCGGGGACGTGACGCCGTCGCTGGCGTACGAGAACGGCGTCGTCTACGCGACGATGGAGCGGTCGGACCTGATCGCGGTCAAGACCGACGGAAAAGGGGACGTGACCAAGACACACAGCAGCAAGTTCGAGGTGGATCAACTGTCGGACATCTCCACGCCGCTGGTGCTGGGTGGCCGGGCGCTCATCGGGCTGTCATCGAGCGCCAAGCTCACTTGCGTGAGCACGACCGACGGCAAGCTGCTCTGGGAACAGGACGTCAAGGGCGGGTTTCATGCGACGCCCATCGGCATCGGCAAGCTGGCGTATCACACCGACGCCAGCGGGATTACGCACATCGTCGAACCCGCGGATGAATTCAAGCAGGTGGCGGCCAACCCGCTGGGCGAACCCGTCAACGCCACCGCGGCGTTTGTCGGAGGGAAGATTTACATGCGTGGGGAGAAGAACCTTTATTGCATTGGGGAGAAGTGACACAGGCCCTACAATAACCCATGCCCGCGACGCTCGCACATCCTCTGGACCTCTCACCCGTCGACCGGATCGTCGAACGGACCGGCCGATCGACCGAAGCGGCCATCGGCATCCTGCATGCCATCCAGGAGCACTACCACTACCTGCCCAAGCAGGCCCTCGAGCGGGTTTGCGAAACCACGCAGATCAGTCCGGCCCAGCTCGTCGGCGTCGCGACGTTCTACGCACAATTCCGCCACGAACCGGCCGGCAAACACTTCGTCCGCATCTGCCACGGCACGGCGTGCCACGTAAAGGGTTCGGAGCTGGTCGAGGACTCCATCCGCCGCTGCCTGAATCTCACCAACGGTGACGACACCGACGCCGACGGCACCTTCACCATGCAGCGCGTCGGCTGCCTCGGCTGCTGCACCCTCGCCCCCGTCGTGCAGATCGGCGACGTGGTCTACGGACACCGCCTGGCGGAGAACGCGGCCGCGTCCATCCAGGACTTCCTCTCGCTGCAGACCGCGCCGCCGGAGAAGGCCGCCGCGACCATCGAGCGCATTCGCCGCGATGGCCCGGCCACGGAAATCCGCATCGGCACCGGCTCGTGCTGCGTGGCCGGCGGGGCGGCCAATGTGAAATCGGCACTGGAGCGCGCTGTCGCCCGTAGCGGGGCAAACGCCGTGGTGAAGACGGTCGGCTGCGTCGGCATGTGCCACCAGATTCCGCTGGTTGAGGTGGGCATCGGCGGCGCCAAGCTCTCGCTCTACAACAAGGTCACCACCGCCCAGGCCAACGACATCGTCCGCCGGCACGTGCCGCCGCAGGGACTCTGGCGGCGGATGCGCGAGCGGTTCTCGTCGGTGCTCGACCACCTCGTCGCGGTGGACGAGGTCGTGGAAACAGACCGGCACGCCATCGGCAAGCGCGACCAGTCCGTCTGCGAGTTTCTCGGCTCGCAGAAACGCATCGCCACGGAATTCTGCGGCGAACTCGGCCCGCTCGACGTCGACGAATATCTCGCGCACAACGGCTTCGTCGCCACGCGCCGGGCGCTGTCCGACCTGACGCCCGGGCAGATCGTCGACCAGGTGAAAACCTCCGGCCTGCGCGGGCGCGGCGGCGCGGGTTTCCCCACCGGCCAGAAGTGGGCGATCACGGCCGGGTATCCGGCCGACAGGAAATACATCATCTGCAACGGCGACGAGGGCGACCCCGGCGCGTTCATGGACCGCATGATCCTCGAGTCGTTCCCCTATCGCGTGATCGAAGGAATGATCGTCGCCTCCAAGGCCGTCGGGGCACACGAGGGAATCTTCTACATCCGCGCCGAATATCCGCTGGCCGTGCAACGCGTGGGCAAGGCCATCGAAATCTGCATGCAGCGCGGCCTGCTGGGCGATGACATCATGTGTACCGACCACTCGCTGCACGTGCGCATCGTGCAGGGCGCCGGCGCGTTCGTCTGCGGCGAAGAGACCGCCCTCATCGCCAGCATCGAAGGCCAGCGCGGCATGCCGCGCCTGCGACCCCCCTACCCGGCCGAGTCGGGCCTGCACGGCAAACCAACGTGCATCAACAATGTCGAAACGCTGGCCATGGTGCCGTGGATCATCCGCAACGGCGGACCGGCGTTCGCCGCCATCGGCACGCCGACCAGCAAGGGCACAAAAGTCTTCGCCCTCACCGGCAAGATCGCCCGCGGCGGGCTCATCGAAGTGCCCATGGGAATCACCATCCGCCAGATCGTCGAAGACATCGGCGGCGGCATCGCCCATGGCCGCAAGTTCAAGGCCGTGCAGATCGGCGGGCCATCCGGCGGCTGCATCCCGGCCGAACTCGGCGACCTGCCCGTGGAATATGAATCGCTCGCCAAAGCCGGGGCCATCATGGGATCGGGCGGCCTGGTCGTGCTCGACGACTCCGACTGCATGGTGGACATGGCCCGCTATTTCCTCAAGTTCACCCAGGCCGAATCCTGCGGCAAATGTACGCTCTGCCGCGTGGGTACGAAGGTGATGCTGGATATCCTCGATAAACTCTGCGCCGGCAAGGCCAAGCCGGCCGACCTGAAAAAGCTCGAAGAACTCTGCGGCGCCGTGCGGGCCGGCTCGATCTGCGGCCTGGGCCAGACCGCGCCCAACCCCGTGCTCACCACGCTGAAATATTTCCGTGATGAATACGAAGCGCACCTGAACGGCCACTGCCCGGCCGGACGCTGCAAGGGATTGATCAAGTATGTGGTGAACGACAAGTGCATCGGCTGCACGAAATGCGCCCAGGTCTGCCCGGCCGGCGCCATCGAAATGCGGCCGTACTTGCTGCACGAGATCGAGCTGGACAAATGCACGCGATGCGACATGTGCCGCAGTGCGTGCCCGGAGACGGCGATCACAATTGTTTAGCAGACAGGATTAAACACGAAGGCACAAAGACACGAAGCGGTTCTTGGTTATGGAAAGCCGGTCAGAAGACATGACGGTTTGAGATGAAGAGATGAACAGAACTGAAGCCGATCAACTTGGATGTGATCCTTTTCCCGAGCAACGCTCGTGGCTGCCAGAATCTCGTGGCATGGGCGTCTCGCCCATGCTGTCGGTACTCCGACACTCTTCATCGCCCGAACAACCTGGTCACGCCCAACGATATTGAACAACCAAGACCCGCTTCGTGTCTTCGTGTCTTCGTGTTTAATCTGAGAATTGAAACCAAGAGTTTATGCCGAGTTTAACGATAGATTCCCGCCCCGTGACAGTCCCCGACGGCTCGACCGTCCTCGACGCCGCCCGCGCCCTGGGCATCGACATCCCGGCGCTCTGCCAATACGACGGATGCAACGCCAACACCTCCTGCCTCTGCTGCCTGGTGCGGATCAACGGCGGCAAACGTCTGGTGCCGTCGTGTGCGACCAAGGTTGTCGATGGGATGGCGATCGAGAGCGAAACGCCGGACATCCACGCAGCCCGCAAGACCTCGCTGGAACTGCTGCTGGCCGACCATGCCGGCGACTGCCGCGGGCCCTGCACCAACGTCTGCCCGGCCCACATGGACATTCCCAGCATGATCGGGCACATCGAGGCTGGCCGCCTGCACGATGCGCTGCTCGTCGTCAAGGAACACATCGCCCTGCCAGCCGTCCTCGGACGCATCTGCCCCGAGCTTTGCGAAAAGGGCTGCCGGCGCGGGCAACTTGATACCGCCGTCTCCATCTGCCGCCTCAAACGCTACGTCGCCGATGTGGACCTGGAAAGTGGCAAGCCGTGGATGCCCCCCTGCCGCGAATCCAGCGGCAAGCGCGTGGCCATCGTCGGTTCCGGCCCGGCCGGGCTGGCGGCCGCGTGGTATCTCCAGCAGTTCGGCCACGCCTGCACGCTCATCGACCAGCAACCCGAGCCCGGCGGCAACCTGCGCTACGCCGTCGATCCGGTCAAGTTGCCCCACAACGTGCTCGATGCCGAAATCGACCTGGTTCGCCGGCTCGGCGCCACGTTCCAGCAGAAAACCGCCATCGGCAAGGATGTCTCGATCGCGGAACTCAAGCAGCAATATGGCACCGTACTCATCGCCGTCGGCGAAGTCGATGCCGCCAGGGCCCAGGCCATGGGCCTGGCCCTCGTCGGCAAGGGCCTGAAGGTCGACCGCGACACCATGCGGACGAACGTCGGTGACGTCTTCGCGGCCGGCGCTGCGGTGACTCCGTATCGCCACGCCATCCGCGCCGTCGCCGACGGGCGATCGGCCGCGCACATGATCGACCAGCACCTGCGCGGGCTGCTGCCGCAGCACGAGGGCAAGTTCACGGTGCGCCTGGGCGTGCTGTCCGATGCCGAGATGGCCACGATCATGGCCGGCGTCTCGCGAGATGGGCGGACGGCCGTGCCCAATCTGGCCGCCTTCACCGACCCGCAGGCCCGGGCCGAGTCCTCGCGCTGCATGCACTGTGAATGTGCGAAACAGTACGACTGCGACCTGCGCAAGTATGCACAGACCTACGACGCGAATGTGAACGAGTACAAAATGCCCCGCCGCCCGTTCACCCGGATCGAGACTCACAACATCGTCTACGAGCAGGGCAAATGCATCTCCTGCGGCATCTGCGTCGGCATCGCCAACCGCGAAAAGGAAACCCTCGGCCTGACCTTCGTCGGCCGGGGATTCGACGTCCGCGTCGGCGTCCCCTTCAACCGCGAGCTTTCCGACGCCCTGAAGAAAGTAGCCGAGGAATGCGCCGAGGCCTGCCCCACGGCGGCGCTGGCGAAAAAACAAGCCCGCCGTCAGGAATGAATGATGTGGGTTTGGGGCGCGGGACACATATTGCGGGCACGGTTTCGGCCCCGGCGGGGCCAACGATTGTAGCCACGGGTGGAGCGCAGCCCGCCGCAGGACGGGCGGAGCGTAACCCGTGGAAAATGCGTTGAGTTGAAAGTCCGCCCCGAAGGGGCGGCGGAATTGTTCCCACAAGCAACAGACCAACCCGCAAATCTCCGTCGCCCCGTCGGGGCGAAGACGGAGCACGAGACTTACGTCCACGGGCTCCGCGACGCCCAGAGCGGCATCGCTCCACCCGTGGCTACAATCTGTGGCCCCGCTGGGGCCGAAATCGCGCCCGCAATAGTTCTCCCGCGTCCACCCGGACATCTCAGCAGATATCCACCCTTGTTCGGAGTTAAACCTTAAGCCTGAAGAACAAACGCGCCGCCCGATTGTCAACGCCCATCCCCTCGCTTACAGTATCCCCCGTTCGCTTTGTGCCGAGTGAGATTTCGCCAACACCACATCAACCGACCCAAGGAGGCCCGTCGTGGCAAAAATCAGCCAGATCGAAAAAGCATATCAACTCGCCCAGTCTCGATACGCGGAAATCGGCGTCGACACCGACGCGGCCATGCGCAAGCTCGCCAAGGTCGCCATCTCCCTGCACTGCTGGCAGGCCGACGACGTCGGCGGATTCGAGAACGCCGGGCAGGAACTCGGCGGCGGGCTCGCCGTCACCGGCAACTACCCGGGCAAAGCCCGCACGGCCGACCAGCTCCGCCAGGACCTGGAAAAAGTCTACGCGCTGCTCCCCGGCACGCACCGCTTCAACCTCCACGCCTGCTACGCCGAGACCGGCGGCAAGAAAGTCGACCGCAACGAGATGGGCCCCGAGCATTTCCGAAACTGGGTCGGCTGGGCAAAGAATCTGGGCATCGGCATGGACTTCAACCCCACCTATTTCGCCCACCCCAAGGCCGCCGACGGCATGACCCTGGCGCACCCGGACAAAGGCATCCGCCAGTTCTGGATCGAGCACGGCATCGCCTGCCGCACGATCGGCGAGTACATGGGCAAGACCCTGAAGACGCCCTGCGTCACCAACTCCTGGATCCCCGACGGCATCAAGGACACGCCGGTCGACCGTAAGGCCCCGCGCCAGCGCCTCACCGAATCGCTCGATGCCGTCTTCAAGCCGAAGATCAGCCCGAAACACAACCTCGACGCCGTTGAGCCCAAGCTCTTCGGCATCGGCTCCGAAAGCTACGTCGTCGGCTCGCACGAGTTCTACCTCGGCTATGCCATCACCCGCGGCACGCTCATGTGCCTCGACGCCGGCCACTACCACCCCACCGAGTGCATCGCCGACAAGATCAGCTCCGTGCTCAACCACATCCCCGAACTGCTCCTGCACGTCAGCCGCGGCGTGCGCTGGGATTCTGACCACGTCGTCATCCTCGACAACGACCTGCTGGCCATCGGCCAGGAACTCGTCCGCGGCGATTTCCTCGGCCGGGTTCACATCGGCCTGGACTACTTCGACGCCAGCATCAACCGCGTAGCGGCCTACGTCATCGGGGCGCGCTGCATGATCAAATCGCTGCTGATCGCCATGCTCGAGCCGCTCTCCCTGCTGCGCAAAGTTGAGCTCGACGGCGACTTCACCTCCCGGCTGGCGATCCTCGAAGAACTCAAGACGCTCCCGTTCGGCGCCGTGTGGAACTACTACTGCCTCAAGGCCAACGTGCCGGTTGGCGAAGCCTGGCTGTGCGACGTCAAGGAATACGAAAAGGACGTGCTGTCCAAGCGGTGAGTTCGGAGTACCGCCTTCAGGCGGTTGTTCGGAGTACCGCCTTCAGGCGGTCCTGTTTCTTGGACAGACCGGCTAAAGCCGGTACTCCGAACGCGCAATCCTGCCGCGGTGCTCCCGAAAGAATTGCCCCGCCCGTAGTCCCGTATTTCCTGTTTTGTTGTGGCACTGGACACGCCGAATCACTATCATCAAGCACCGACGCGGTTTCTCTGCCAGTCGCAGGCAGGATTCCCGGTGTGGCATCACGTCTTTGCAGGCGAGTTTATCATGCGTCTCTCTTCCCCCAAACGTTCGGCGTTCACACTCGTGGAACTGCTCGTCGTCATCGGCATCATCGCACTGCTGATCTCCATCCTGCTTCCTGCCCTGCAGAAGGCGAAGGAACAGGCGGCCCGCGTTGCGTGCATGAACAATGTGAAGCAGCTTTGCAGCGGCTGGATTCTTTACGCAAACGATTACAAGGACGCGGCGGGATTCTGCAACTGGGGAGGCAACACCACCGATGCCCAGAATGTAGCCTGCACGACCGCCGGCTGGCTGTACAACGGGGCAACGCAGCCGGCCACCAACGCCAACCCCGGCAATCCCGGTGTGCAACAGGCCATGTTCCTAAGCGGCTCTTATGGCAAGTACCTGAAGACCCTGAAGGTCCTGCGTTGTCCATTTGACGACAGCTTCGTTTATGATTCAGGCCATCCCATCTATGGATTGACCAGCTATGGCATGAATGGAGGCGTCAATAACTACGGGAGCACGACGAACGTCTGGCGCAAGGTCGGTTCGATTCGCTCCGGGGGAATCCCCGACGGGATCATTTTTTACGAGCCGGATACTACTCCGAGCCCGGAAAACGGGCCGTACTTCAACGATGGTTCGAACTTCCCGAGCGAAGGCGCCAGCCTCCGGCATGGATCGAAAACGACTTCCATGGCCACTGCGCGACTGCAACTGGGTACCTTTGGCGGCATCCGAACCATTGTCGGCACGGTAAGCGGGACCGTCGAGTCGATTACTATCGCCGACTATGTCGCCTGGACCTGGCAGACGGGCAATGCCGTGGGTAAGCCCAGTCGCACCTGGATCGCTGACAGTGCGGATGGCCATTGATCAGGCGGTTGTTCGTCATTTCTTGCTTTGATCTGGCACTGGACAAGTCAAATCACTATAATACCTGACGCATTGGGCTCCTTTGCCAGTCGCAGGCAGGATTCCCGGTGTGGCGCCACGTCTTTGCAGGCGAGTTTTTTATGCATCTTTCTTCCCACAAACGTTCGGCGTTTACGCTGGTGGAGCTTCTGGTTGTGATCGGCATCATCGCCCTGTTGATCGCCATCCTCCTCCCGGCGCTCCAGAAAGCCAAGGAGCAGGCCAACCGCGTGGCATGCATGAGCAACGTGCGCCAGATCAGCCAGGCGTGGAGCATCTACGCCAACGACTACAAACAGGCGGCCGGAGCGTGCAACTGGCTGGGGATCGATCAATACACCACCAGCGCCAACTGGCTTTACGAACCGGGCAAGGCCGGCACGACCATCGGCGGTGAGCCGTTTTTCCTGTCGACGACAACCGATGCCCAGAAAACGGACGTCCTCCGCTCCGGCGCCTATTTCAAGGTCCTCAAGTCCGCCAAGGTCTTCCGCTGCCCCTTCGACACCGGACCCTACAACATCTCCGGGCCCGTCTATCTGCTCACCAGCTACGGCATGAACGGCGCCGTCAATGGTTTCGGCCGTGTGGCCGACGGTCAGGCAACCTGGTTCAAGATCACCCAGTTCCGCAAGGACGCCATCATTTTCTACGAGCCGGAGTTCTACTCGGT
>JBIOJL010000165.1:0-11963 GCA_044450885.1 Tepidisphaerales bacterium | reverse complement strand
TGCACTGGAAGCAGATCAAGCGCCGGCCGGATTAGCCGGCACCGCCAACGACAAGGATGTCATCATGCTCCGCCGAATCCTCGACTACCTCGGCCGACTCATCGACCTGCCGGGACACCTGAAACAAATGCGGGATGCCCGGCATGGACTCACGAAACTTCCGCCTGCTTCCGGCGTCTGTTAAGATAAGCTGATCCGATAATGCAAACGTGCGAGGAGAAGACATCATGCGCAACACCCTCCGACTCCTGGTAGTGGCGGCGTCCGCTATCCTGCTTAGCGAGACCGTCTGGGCCAACCTGCCACCACCGCCGCGCCAGCCGGTGCCAACACAGCCATCAAGTCGTCCTGCGAATCCCCCTGGTCGTCCCACACCCAACCCGAGGCCCAAGAATTCGCCAGCGATCATGACTGTGGGCGCCGGTGTGGGCGCTTCGATGCTGCTCGTGGGCGGTGGTCTCTATCTCGTGCGACGGCAGCGGCCGCGCTGATGTTGTGTCATCACAATACCTGCTGCAAATGCTCTGCGCCTTCGGCCTGACCATTCTGGTCGAGGCATCCATACTGCTCGCCGGTCTGTCACGCATCCATCCCTGGAGGCGGCGTCTCTTCGCCGGCGTGTGGCTCTCCGCCTGCACTTACCCCATCGTCTGGTTGACAATTCCGGCCATCTTCCCACCCGAGCGAGACCGAACGCTCTACCTCGCCGTTGCGGAAACCTTCGCGCCCGTCGCCGAAGGCTTCCTTTTCTGGTGGACCTTCGATCGCCACCCGCCATGCACCGGGTCCCAACTGGCCCGTGACATGCTTGTGATTCTGGTTGCCAATCTCGCATCCTTCGCCGTGGGTGCATTGCTTCCGGCCGGCCTCTTATGACCGCGAACGCCACTGCCCATTCTCTGGTCGATCTTGCGCCTCCATCGCCGAGGCGCGCATGGACCGTGGTGCTCCTGCTGGCATTCGGCCATATGGTCGTCGATGCCACTTCCATCTTCGCAGCCACGCGTATCGCCACCCCCGCAACGATCGGCTACGATCGGGCAGTGGGCGTAATCCTGGCCTACGGCCTGCTGGCCTTTGCCGTGCAACCACTAATCGGGTGGGCGATTGATCGCTGGCGGATTCCCACGATCGCGGCGGCCATCGGAGGGTTGATGGCCGCTGCCGCAGCCCTGCTGTGCGAGACAGCCCCCATGCCCGCGCTTTGGCTGGCAGGTCTGGGCAACGCACTGTTCCACGTTGGCGCCGGCAGCATCTGCCTCCAACTCGCCCGAGGCACGTCGGCCATGCCCGGCGTGTTCGTGGCGCCGGGCGACATCGGCGTGATCCTTGGCACGTATACCGGCCGGGGCGACTGGGGTGGCATTCAGTTCATCATCGCGGCGTGCGTTCTCTCCGGCTTCCTTGTCGCAACAATCCGTTGCCACACCCATGTGTCGCCGGCACGGCGTGTGCCGGACACAGGCCCGATGCGGCTCGGAGTGGCGCTCGCGCTGCTCTTCCTGGCGGTCGCCGTCCGATCCTGCGTCGGCGGGGTTGTGACCGCGCCCTGGCTCGATGCACCCGCAGTGTGGATCGGCATCGCGGCCGCCGCAACGCTCGCCAAAGTCGCCGGCGTGATCGCCGATCGCGTGGGGTGGATTGCCTTTGCGGTGCCGTGTGTCCTGCTGGCTGCGCCGCTGACGATCCACGCCTCCACACCCGCGAGCGCCATGGCCGCCATGTTCCTGGTGCAATGCGCCATGCCGGTTACCCTGGCAGGCATGGCCCGCGTTCTCCCGGATCGTCCCGCCCTCACGTTCGGCCTGGCCAGCATGGCCATTGCCTTCGGAGCGGTGCCGGCCCAGATCTCCGGGGCTGCGAACTTCTCGCACACGCTGCTGTTGACCACTCAGTTTGGCTGCGCTGCGGCGATCTTCGCGGCCCTCCTACTGCTCCGTCCCCGAATCAGACCTTCAGTCCTCAGCGATGGACGGGGCGCGCATGCACCGTCCGGCAGCCACCACTGGTCGTGATATCGGGGCCGGAAAGGAGTTCGCGGCGGGCCGCACTTCGCGGAGCGCAGGCGGCCTTCACGCCCTTGGGCAACCCCGTCGTAGCGTCGACCGGGGCGGGTTTCCGTTTGCGATTCTTCGAGGTGATCATATGCAACCTCCAGATATCACCAGTCTTTTAACAACATCCGGGCAGCCGCGTCAGACAATTCCATGGGCGTGTACGACACACCTTCAAACAGCATAGGTTTCGCACTCACCTTTTGCAAACCTCTCTTTTCGTACCAGTTCACGAACTCCGGGCTGCCGTCCAGCCGTAATCGTCCGCCATGCCCGTTCTTGTGGCTCAACCATCCACTGTAGGTAAGCAGTTCCGTTCCCACGCCCAGATAGAACGCCTCATGATCGCGTCGCAGGGCCGGCCGGTTGCGCGGCGCAGTGAACAACATTTCCACGAACAGGGCTCCTTGGCCCGGCGCAAGCACAGACGGCACGGCCTCGACCGAGATCATCATCGCGCCTTGGACCGCTCCGTCCGCCGTGACAACGGCGACCTTTTCCGACTCCAGCGGCCTGCCGTCGTACTCAATCCCGATTTCGTTCCAATTCCAATATCGGTCGATCGGAGGCGGATCGAAGTGCTCGGAAAGAGATGCGTCAATCCACCAATCCCGGTGAATCCGGTCAGCCAGATGTTTCGTCAACGCTACAATACGGGCTTCCACATACTGGCTCGCCGGCGAGAAGAACAAAGCGGTGGATTTCGACACAACCATGGAATGCGGGATCATAAACGCAGTGGCATCTACGATCCAGCCATTGTCAGCCTACTGTCTGGCGCGGTGAGATCTGTAGAACAGCCGCTGGTTCCGGCTCAAGACGATCCCCGCGCCTCGTTTCTCAATAGATCCTTCAGCGCCCGATAGTCCGTCTTGCCCGTGCCGAGCACGGGGATGGCGTCGAGGCGGATGACGCGGCGGATGTTGTAGAGGGGCGACAGGCCGGCGTCGCGGACGTGGGCGTTGGCTTGTTCACGCGAGAGGTCGCCGGTGGTGAAGAGGACGATCTCCGGGTGCTCGTCGGTGGGGGTGACCTCGATGGCCAGCGTGGGGCCGTGGTCGGGATCGGGCGGGGGGCAGCGTTCGGCCAGCACCGCTTCGATGGCCGGCAGCGAGATCATCTCGCCGCCGAGTTTGACGAAGCGCTTGAGCCGGCCGTCGAAGGTGAAGACATTGTCGGCATCGTAGTGGACCAGGTCGCCGGTGCGATACCAGGAGTGGCCCTGCGATTCGACGAACGGCGACGGGCCGGCGTAGTTGAGATAGCCGCCGAAGATGGTCGGGCCGCGCAGCAGGAGCATGCCGGATTTTCCGGCCGGGACGGGCTGGTTGGATTCGACATCGACCACGGTCCAGTGCAGCGACGGCAGCATCTTGCCAATGGTCTGGGGCCTGGGGTCGTTGTAGTCGTTTACGGAGACGGTCGGCGAACACTCGGTTACGCCGTACGCTTCCAGGACGCGGGCCCGCGGGCAGCGCTCGGCCAGGGCGGCATAGGTTGCCGGCGGGCATTTCTCGGCCGCGGTGACCAGCGCGCGCAGCGTGGCGAGCCGGCCGGGTTCGGCGGCGCGCATGATGCCGGCCAGAAACGTGGGCGTGCCGACCAGGAGCGTGGCTCCATAAGCCTCGATGACGCCGGCCAACACCGCTCCGGCCATCGGGTTGGGGCTGTGGACCACCTTGAGCCCCGTGCAGAGCGGAAGCGACATGGTCACGGTCAGACCCATCGAATGAAACGGCGGGGCGATGCCAAGTAGCCTATCGTTGTCATACAGGGCAATAAACGAGGTGATGTCGCGGATGTTGGTCAGGATGTTGGCGTGGGTCAGCGGGACGGCCTTGGGCATGCTTTCGGAGCCGCTGGTGAACAAGACCACCGCGTTGGCCGGCGGGGTGGCATTCTCCAGCGTCCGCCAGCTCAGGCGGCTGTGAATCGCGGCCCGCACCTTTCTGACGAGCGGGATGCTCTTGCCCACCTGCTCCATGAGCAGGAACCGCTCTTTCAGACCGGACAGGTCCATGCCCTCGGATTCGAGCCGGCCGACCAATGCCCCGGCCGTCAGCACGTGTTGCACGCCCAGCAGGTCCAGCGAGTGGAGCATGTTGCGGCGGCCCACGGTCCAGTTGACCATCACCGGCGTCTTGCCGGCGAAGAGCGCCGACAGAAACAGCACGTCGGCGGCCACACTCGCGGGCAGCATGATCCCCACATAGTCGCCGGGCAGTTTGCGAATGATCGGGCGCAGCACGAGGATGGCCGTGATCAGGTCGCGATAGGTCTTGACGCCGCTGACCTGGTCGGCGACCGCGGCCCGGCCGGGCCTGCGGGCCGCCTGCCGCAGGAAGACGGCGGTGATGGTGTCGCCTTCGGGGACCACGACGCGGTCCTCGCCGCGCCCGGCCGCAAACCACGCGAGCGATGGGCGTTTGACGCTTTCGCCGGCGTTGGACACGGCCGCGCCGCAGGCCGCCAGCATTACCTCGCCGACCGTCCGGAGCGAATCCGGCCCGCTCTGGCGAAAGCCGAATTCCTTTTCGAGCCAGACGACGAGTTCCGCGCGTGCCAGGCTGTCCAGACCCAGGTCGTTGGCCAGCCGGGCTTCTTCGCGAAGTTCGCTCTCGCCCACGCCCGACAGTTGGCGCAGGTGGCCGAGAACCAGTTGGCGCGTCGCGGGCGGCACCGACGCCAGCTCTTCGCGGCGGGCCGGATCGGCCGGGGGCTCGGGCAACTCGCGGATCCCGCCGCGCTCCCAGATCGTATAGGGGACATAGGTGTTGGGCGGCGGGTTCTGGTTGTAGAAACGTTCCAGGTAGCGGTTGAGCGTGGAGCGGTCGCCGGATCGTGGCAGGTCGGCCGGCTCGTACAACTCGATGTCCACCGGCCGCCGCGGGCCGAAGAGGATGCCGTTGGCCAGCAGCCACCACACGCCCTGTCTGAGAATCCGCCCCACGTTCGGTTCACGCGTCTGCGCCCGGCTGAAACGGCTGCCCCACAGCCCGCGCGTACGGACCAGGACCACCCGGGCACTGGAGGCACTATGGATGAGCAACTCCGCCGCGCTGTTGCCGCCGAGGTCCTCCAACCGGCCGTAGGTCACGTGACCGGCCGGGTACATCAGGGCATTCTCGCCTCGATTGAGCCCCTCGATGGTGTCGGCGAGCATCCGTTGGATCTGGTCCGTGGAATCCAGCCCATCCTTGGTGACGTCGGGCAGCGTCCGAATGCCGATCCGCCGGGCAATCCAGCGGATGAAGAAGCGGTCGATCTGCCGCCGGTCGCCCAACGGACGCGGCGACAGCTTGTCGAGCAGCGCCGCGACCAGGATGATCGGATCGATCAGCGCCGGGTGATTGGGCAGCAGAAGTATCCCCTTGTTGCCGCGGGCCAGGATCGCGCCCAGCCCGCGCACGCGAATCCGATACCGCAGGTTCAGCAGCAAGAGGATGAGTCGGGCGATGATTCTGTTCAACATGTTGTTTTCCGAATGGCCGCCAGTTTCACGGGTAATGCGTCCGGCCGCAATAGTCGCTGAAGTTCATGGGTCGGGTTGGACACGGTTTCTCCTTCTATGACGCCAGCAACGGATAGAAACGACGCGGTGCCTGCCGGTGGACCACTTGTTCGGCGGCCAACGCAAGACGCAGGAGCGTTGGCTCGTCGTAGGCCCGGCCGATGGCCTGCATTCCGATCGGGAGGCCATCCACGCCGTAGCCTGCCGGGAAGGAAATGGCTGGGAGCCCGGTCAGGTTTGCCGACGTCGTAAAACGGATGATCTCCGTCAGCACGGACAGATCGGATTCTCCCCCACATGACGCTCCCGCCGTGATGCGCGGCGCCGTCACTCCGGTTGTTGGCGTGATGATGACGTCCACGGCTTGCAAGATACGGTTGAAGTGGGAGATCATTCGCGTCCGCACGCGTTGGGCTTTGATGTAGTCGCCGGCGGTCAAGGCACGGGTCAGGGCGATATTGATGCGGACGTCCAGGTTGTGTTTCCGGTGGTGTTCGTCCCAGGCGTATTCGAGCGCCTGCGCCATCTCGGTGGAAATGGTGATGAGGTGCGCCACCCGCGCGGCTTCCAAGTCCGGAATCTCAATCGGGCACACGCGGGCGCCCATCTGCCCGAAACGTTCCAGCAAGCCTTCGCAAGCGGCCACAATCTCGGGCGACGCATGGTGGAACCAGGGCCGGAACACACCCAGGGTCAGACCGCTCAGGTTCAGGTTGTTCCAGCCGTTCAGTGTGGGCATGGGCTGCCTCAGCGAAATCGGATCGCGCGGATCGGGTCCGGCCATGACGGCGTAACCGAGGGCGGCGTCGTTCGCGGTGGCCGCGATCGGGCCGATGTGGGCCACGCTCCAGCACAGCGGCACCGCGCCGAATTCGCTCACCCGGCCATGCGTCGGCTTGAGTCCGACCAGGCCGCAGAAGGCCGACGGGATGCGAATTGACCCGCCACCGTCGGCGCCGATGGCCAACGGACACAGACCCGCCGCCACCGCGGCCGCCGAACCGCTGGAACTGCCGCCGGTGTAGTGGTCGGGCGCGTACGGATTGCGCGGCGTGCCGTGAACGAGGTTGAGGCCGGTCGCCCCAATGCCAATCTCGTGCATGTTGGTCTTGCCGATCAAGAGAGCGCCCGCCGACCGAAACCGGGCGACGACGGTGGAATCCTCTTTGGCGGCCGCCGCCCCGACGAACGCGGTGCCGGCGGTGGTTGGATACGGCACCATATCCACTTCATCCTTCACCGCCACCGGTACGCCATCGAGAATGCTCAGAGCTTGTCCGAGCTTGATCCGCCGGGTGGCCGACTCTGCCTGACGCAGGATGTCGTCTCGCTGCACGGCGATGAAGGCGCGCAGGGGTGGGTCAGTGGATTCGCTGGCGTCTATCGCGGCGATGACTCTTTGGGCCACTTCGTCTGGGGTGGTCTTCCCCTCCCGGTAAGCCGCGGCAAAGTCATGCACCGTGGAAAATCGGAACCCTCCGGTGGGAGAGCCGGCTGCGGCCGGCCATTCCTGCGCCTCGATGCCGCCCGTCGCCGGCGTCCCTGCGAAAGCAATCGGATGCAGGGTCGGAGGCTCATCGGGCTGCCGCTTCCTGAAGGCGTGGATGCCCACCTTCCGAAGCATCGCGGGAATCAGCAGTCCACGGAACGGGCTTTCGATCGCCCACGCCAGAACGCGAAGCGCCATGCCTGTCAGGCGAGGCAGGCTCACCGACTGCAGATCGTACGATACCTCAGAGTGTGTTGAGGGCATGTGCGTTCTCCCACACACCTGAACGACGCGTCGAACCAATCGAAGCGCGCCGCCACGGCCGATCACGGATGCTTGTGTTTGGCCTGGTAGGTGCGGGCCTGGTGGACGAAGGCCTCCAGGCGCGTGTGCAGCGTGGCGTCCTGCTGGCCGTCGTAGCTGATGGAGAGGGTGGGCATCTGGCCGAGCGCCCCGGCCACCTTCTTCATCACGCCGCCGACGATGGTCGAGGGCATGCAGGTGAAGGGCATGACGTTGACGACGCCGTGGCGGCCGTGGTGATGGAACTCGATCATCTTGCCGATCGAGAGGATGGCTTCGCCCTCGAACGAGGGGTCGAGATAGGGCGAGGCGAGCTTGAGCAGGTGGGACGTCGGCGCCTCGTCGACCTCATCGATCAGGCCCGCGAAGGGCGCCGACATGCGTCGCTGGATGCCGCGCTGCACGCGGTTCTTGATCGCGTTGACCAGGCAGTGGCGCAGGCTGCCGGCGCGCCATGCCTGTCCCTGGCGCGACCAGTTGCTGTAGTAAATGTATTCCTGGAAGCTGGCCAGGTCGGCCTGGGCGCCGAGCGATTCGAGCTGGCGCACGAGGTCGTTGTTGGCGAACGAATGGTGGCGCACGTAGATCTCGCCGACGATGCCGATGCGCGGCCGGGGTCGCGACCGGTCGACGGGGATGGTGCGGAACTCGTCTGCGGCCAGGCGCAGTTCTTCCGCGATCCGCGATTCCCTGGGGCGGGTGCGGATCAGGTCGCAGACGCGGCCCAGCCGGCGCTGGTAGACGCCGTCGGTCTGGCCGGGGTTCGTTTCGTACGGCCGCACCTCGCAGCATGCCTTGAGCATGGCATCGACGGCGCAGATCCCGGCCCAAGCGAGGCGGATGGGGTCTCCGTCGAAATGTTTCCATTCGTCGTAGAAATTCTCGTCATGCGAGGGCGAGAACATGCGCGCTGCGTCCATGCCCAGATCGGACAGCACCATGCCCTGCGAAATGCAGTATTGTCCGAAGCGGCAGGGGCCCGAGCCGCCGGGCATGAAGAAGGCCGCTCGACTGGGGTCGAAGCCCGGCCGCTGGGTCACCTTCACCATGTCCCCGGTGGTGATGATGCAGGGGAGGCATTCCTTGCCGCTGCAGTGGCGCCGGCCGAGTTCCAGGCTCTGCTCATCGCCCATGGGGATGACCTCGGTGGGCTGGCCGTGTGCCGAGAAGGCCGCCGCCATGGCGTGAGCCTGGTCGCCCATCCAGGGCATGTAGAGCGTGCGTATCTGGCCGTTGCCCGTGACGTGGGGATAGAGCGGCAGGCGTCGCGGCATTTCGGCGGTCCTGGCATTGCCGAGGCTTTCGAGGAACGCTTCCAGGCGCGTGACGACGCCGGCGTCGGCCGAGTGTTCGTCGACTTCCAGGATGAGGCTGGGCTTGGGAGCCATCACGCGCTTGAAGTAACCGAGCAGGAACGAGTCCGGTCCGCAACTGAAGTTGGCGAGGTAGATGGCGTTGAGCCTTGGGTCGTGGCGGATGATGTCCGCCGCCCGCAGGATGCGCTGGCCGTATTTCCAGTACATGCCGCCAAAGACGCGATCGCGGTCGGCGTTGCTGCCGGCTGGTTCCCGCAGATCGAGGAAATCCATCGGGATCGGGAGCACGCCAAGCCTGCGCAGCTTGTTGGGCAGGTCGAGCGAGACGCCGGCGTCGCAGCCGTTGTAGGGGCGGCTGATGACGACGACCGTTCGATGCCCGGGCCGGAGGCTCGCCAGGACCTCGCGTCCGCGGTCGCGGCAGGCTTGCTCGAAGTTCTGCTGCGCCTGCCAGGCGACGGCGACGGCCCGGCGCAGTTCGTTCCGGCCGATGCCCAGGTCACGACGGACTTGTGTGAGGGCGGCGAGCACGCCCTTGGCGCCGTCCTGAAGCCGCACGGGCGGCATGAGGATCTTGACCGACTGGCCGCGCACGGCCACGGCGGCGGCGACCTGGTAGGGGATTGCGGTGACGTACGGGCAAAGCTGGTTGTAGCGGTTGTCGGCGTAGTCCTGCGGCATGCTGATGAGGCTGGGCATCCAGACGAAATCGACGCCCTTCTCCATCAGTTCGAGGACGTGGCCGTGGGCCACCTTGACCGGGAAGCAGGGCGTGGAGAGCACGGCCTCGACGCCCCGCTGCACGATGCGGTGGGTCGAGGCGGGCGTGACCACCATGTTGAATCCCAGTTCGTCGAACAGCGCGCCCCAGAGCGGAAGGAGCTGGTAGTTCGACAGGCACAGGGGCAGGCCGATCGTGGCCCTGGCCGTCTTGTGGTCGCGCTTGGCGCCCGTTACCCGGGCGTGGCGCAGCAGGAGTTTGAGCCGCTCGACGAAGAGGTTGGGGATGGCCTGGTTGTCGGCCGTGTCCTTGCGGACGTTGTAGCGGTCGCAGCGCGAGCCATAAGCGAGGGTGGCGCGCCCGGGAATGCGCACTTCGTTGATCTCGCAGGCATTGGAGCAGTGTTTGCATTCGAAGCTGTTGACTTCGTAGTGGATGTGAGACAGATCGAATCCGCCGAAGTTGGTGTCGGGGCGGCCGATCTGTTCCTGGAAACGCCGCGCCAGCAGCGCCGCCCCGATGGCGCCGGTGACCTCGTGGTGGGGCGGGACCGTGATGGTCCGGCCGGTGAATCTCTCGAAGGCGGCTACCACGCCGCCGTTGAACGCGGTTCCGCCCTGGAAGAAGATGCGGTTGCCGATGCGGCGGCGGCCCACCACGCGATTGACGTAGTTGGCGACGATCGAGTGGCAGAGCCCGGCGACCAGGTCATCGGTCCGCGCGCCCTGCTGCTGGTAGTTAAGCAGGTCCGACTCCATGAACACGGTGCAGCGCTCGCCCAGGCGTATGGGGCTCTTGCTGGCGAAGGCGAGTTCGGCGAACTGCTCCTTGATGTTCACGCCGAGCCGTTCGGCCTGCTCCTCGAGGAAACTTCCCGTGCCGGCGGCGCAGGCGTGGTTCATCTCGAAATCGACAACCACGCCCTTGTCCAGACTGATGTATTTGCTGTCCTGCCCGCCGATTTCGAAGATGGTGTCGACCTGCGGGTCGATGGCCGCGGCCGCCGTTGCCTGTGCGGTGATCTCGTTGATGACCAGGTCGGCGCCGATCACGTCGCCGGTCAGATACCGGCCGGACCCGGTGGTCGCGGCTCCGCGGATTCGCACCAGGCCGTCAACCTGGCGGCCGATTTCCCGCAGCGCCCGTTCCACCGCGTCGAGCGGCCGCCCGGCGGTCATGAGGTAGATCTTCGCCAGCACCTGGTTGTCGGCGTCGACGACGGCGGCCTTGGTGCTGATGGAGCCGACGTCGACGCCCAGCCAGACGTCGATAAGCCCGGTGGCAGCCCGGGCCTCGAGCTGTCGGCGCGTCGGGATTGCTCCGTTAGGGCGTGACGAGATATCGGGAGGGCCGTGCTTCCGCACGGCCGGAGCGGTAGCGTCGCAAACGGCCGCCGAGGACTGCGGCCCTCCCGCTTCCGCCGGTGCGGACACCGGCGGCACTGCATGCGGTCGGGCCAGGGCATCGAGCCGGTGTCCGATGGTGTGGCTCTGGCTGAGGTAGGTGGACAGCCCGCTCAGGTCGAGTCTGCCTGCGGGGGGCCGGGCATAGTCGGCGCGCCGGGCCCGCTCCTCCCGCGCGATGAGGATGGCGCCCAGGGCTCCGGTGCAGGCGTGCAATTCGGGGACGATGAGTTGGCCATCCACCAGTTCGAAGGCTGTGCGAATGGCCTGCACGACACCCAGGTTGGCCGCGACGCCGCCGCAGAACGCGATGGGGCGGGGCAGTTCGGTCGCCCGCCCGAGGTTGCTCTTGAGGTTTCTGGCCAGTCCCAGGCACAGACCCGCGACGATATCGTGTAGCGGTGTCGCCTGCTGCTGCAGGTGGATCATGTCGCTTTTGGCGAAGACCGAGCACCGCCCGGCCACTCGCGGCGGGGACTTGCTCATCAGCGCCAGGCGGCCGAACTCCTCCTCGATGCTGATGCCCAGCCGCGACGCCTGCTGGTCGAGGAAGCTGCCGGTGCCGGCGGCGCAGTTGGTGTTCATCGAAAAGTCGACCATCAACCGGCCATTGGTGCCGGGTTCGGGCAGGATGACCAGCTTGCTGTCCTGGCCGCCCATCTCGAGGAGCGTTCGGGCGTTGGGGGCGAGCTGGCGTATCGCACGGGCCTGGCAGATCACTTCGTTGGCGAAAGCCAGGTCCAGCAGTTGACAGATGAGCCGGCCGGCAGAGCCGGTGCCGGCGACCAGATCGAAGGCTTGGGGGCCATACTGGGCGATCACCTGCCCAAGCGATTCCAGGGCGGTCTCGATCGGCCGGCCGCGCGTGCGGGCATACGAGCGGTGCAGGATGGCACCCGACGCGTCCGTCACCACGACTTTGAGCGCGACAGAGCCGCAGTCGAAACCAAGGCACAGCTTTTGGTCGGCAGTGGTCATGGAGCCTTCTTCCCGAAAGCAGGTCTATCAGATAATAGCCTAGGAAGGCCGGGCGGGGAACACGGCCCCGTCGGGGAAATGATACCGGGGGAGATGATGCCGGGATGGGGATCCGCCGGCGCCGGTTTCGTTTCGCGCGTTGGCCGGAAGATTCTGGAAAGCACCAGATGCGTCGGCAGGTAGAGAAC
>JBIOJL010000164.1:0-11988 GCA_044450885.1 Tepidisphaerales bacterium | reverse complement strand
GCCCTGCTCAAGGTCGACGCGAAAGATCTGCCGATGCTGACGTTGTCACCCGAGGCCATCCCCTCCATCGGGACGCGCGTCTACGCCATCGGTTCGCCACGCGATCTCTGCAACACCCTGTCCGAAGGCCTGGTTTCCGGTCTGCGCCGCGAAACGCCCGGCGTCACCCACATCCAGACCACCGCGCCGATCAGCCCCGGTTCCTCCGGCGGCCCGCTGCTCGATGAATCCGGCCGGGTCATCGGCGTCACCAGCGCCTTCCGTGCCGATGGCCAGAACCTCAACTTCGCCGTCGGCACCGGCCGCGTCAGCGAACTTCTGGACATCGGCCGCTTCTATCTCGAGGCGATCAAGGCTCCCGGCTCGCCGCGCTGGTGGCTGGCAAATGCCATGCGCAATGCGTCTGCCGCGGACGAAACCCGCCCCACGGTCTTTCTCACCATCGGCCAGGCGGCCATGGATGCCGGCGATGTCGTCGCCGCCGGCTGGGCCGCCCGATTTGCCGAGCGCGCCGGCCTCTCTGGCGGCGACACCGGCGTCTGGCAGATTCCCGTGGCACAACTCTATCGCCAGGCGAATGAGTCCGATCGCGCATCGCGGCTGCTGGAATCAGCCGGCATTCCGCCGACGGAAACTCCCCCGGCCGCCGCGGGCGAGGATCATCCGATGGAGTCCGATCGCAAGCTGGTGCTCGCCTGCGCCCAGCGTGCCGCCGCCAACCAGATCGACGCGGCCTGCGACATCGCCTCGGAGATCACCTCGTGGCGGGAGCGTGCCCAGGCCGTGCGCCTGATCGCCCGCGCCCTGACCGGCCGCGCCGAACCGCTGCGCGTGCTGTCGTGGATCGAACAACAGGGGACCGGCTGGGAAGGCGCGCAGCTTCGCGCCATCGGCTGCCTGGGGCCAATCGACGCTCAACGCTGAGTTCGGAGTACCGGCTTCAGCCGGTTTTGTGTTCTTGAAGACCGCCTGAAGGCGGTACTCCGAACGCGCGGTATTCCAAACGCACACTACTCCGCAAGCAGCGCCGGATTCTCCACCATCAATCGCCGGATTGTCGCTTCATCCGCGATCTGCCGCACGCGGGCGAGCCCGCGCAGGCGGATGTCGAACGACCGCAGGTTGTGCGTGTCGGAACCGAGCATGAAGTAACGCCCTTCCCGCAGGAAACGCTCGGCCAGTTGCCGCGTCATGGCCGAGTCGTCGTCGCCGAAGCACTGCAGGTTGCCTTGGAATAGCAGCCCGATCCCGGCGAACCAGTCCATGACCTCGGGGTGCGTGTGTGTCACCTTCATGCGCTCCGGATGGGCCAGGATTACCTTCAGGCCGTGCCCTTGCAGGAACCTCACGCAAGGCTCGAAGTGTGGCGGAATGTCGTCGAGCCACACGTCGAACAGGCAGAACCGGCCCGCCAGGTTGTAGGTGACGATCTGCTCGCGCGTCATGTCGAGCCAGTCCGGCCGCATGCTGAGCTCGCCGCCGGGGTAGAGTTTCAGCGGCACGGACGCGTTGTCCAGGGCCTGCTGAAGCACCGCCACCAGCCGGGCGATGTCGCCGGGCCGGTTAAAGTGGGCCAGGTTCGGCCAGATATGCGGCGTGCAGAATGCCTGCGTGTATCCGGCCCCGACCAGCGCCCGGGCGCACTCCAGGGAAGCAGCCGGCGTTTCGCAACCGTCGTCGATGCCCGGCAGGATGTGGCAATGCGTATCAAAGAGCCCGTTCATGCTTCCTCATTACGATCGTGCAGTCACCCTCGACGTAGCTGTCGTCCATGACAACGGACGGGCAGAGCCGGCGGGCAAAGTCGAGCACTCTATCGCGACGGTGCCAGGTGAGCCAGTCCGCGGCTGCCAGTTGCGAGGAGCAGAGAAAGTTGAACGCGAGGGTTTGAGTCGCCGCCCCGCAGGCGATTGTCAGCGTGTCGTAGAACTGTTCTTCGCTCAGCGTGTTGAGCGAGCCGCAAAAGACGATTGCATCTGCGCCAACGAGCATGCGGGCCGGATTGGCGACGAAGTCGTCTTCGATGATGATCGCGTTGTCGTGCGCCTTTCGCCGGGCCGCCTCGGCCAACCCGGCCACGGCCTCGATGCCGGTGTAGTGGGCCGGCGGTGTCTGCCGGGCGATGAGAAAATCCAGCAAGTCCGCCCGCCCGCAGCCGACGTCGAGCACGTTCGTGTCTGCGAAGGTGCAATGCCTGGCCAGTGCCTGGAACCGGGCCGCCTGCGACTCGGGGCTGGCCCATAGAAGCGAGTGAAATCCGTCGCCATGCTCGCGACAGGCGCGGTGATAGGGGCGAAGATACTTCGGGGCCGACGGCATGACCGGGAAATATAGAGTGGAGGGGGGTGTGTGGCTACGGGCGGGGGGAATCGGTCATCGGTGATCGGTGACCAGTGACCAGCGACCAGTGAACAGCGAACAGCGAAGAGTGACCAGCGGTGGACGACGTGGGGCGGTATGACCGATCAGCGTCCGCGGATTACCGATCACTGATCACCGATTACCGATCACCACCCACACCGATCACCGGTTCTCCGGCGCCAGGTTGATTGACACCCGCTGTGTCTGTTCACCGCGGAGGACGGTGAGCGTGGTCTGGCCACCGCGGGCCGACAGGGCCGCCCATGTGGTGAGATCGCCCACCGGCTCGCTGCCCATCTCCAGGATGAAGTCGCCGCGCTGCAGGCCCGCCCGTTCGGCCAGCGAGCCGGGGGTTACTTCGTCGATCATCAGGGCCGGCCGGTCGGCAAGCTGCGGCAACTGCCGGCGGGCGGGGTCGTCGGCGCGAATCTCCGTCAGCCGCGCGCCCAGGATGGCCCGCTGCACGGTGCCGAGCTTGATGAGTTGGTCGATCACCGGTTTCGAGGCCGAGCCGGCGAGGAACTGGCCGTAGCGGATGATGCCGCAGATGGTCCCGTCGAGCGCCACGACCACGCCGTACTCGCGCTCGCCGCCGGTCCACAACGCCAGTTTGCCGGCGGCCCCCGTGGGGTTCAGGAGCATCACCAGCGAACCGTCGGCCGGGCGAACGCCCGTGAGTTTCAGCGGACGGCCGATCCGCTTGTTCATCTTGAGAATCGTCACCTGGGTCTTCTCGTCGGATCCGACAAAGGTCGCCGTGGCTTCCTCGTTGCCGATCATCATCCGCACGGGCGCCTGGCCGATGGCTTCCTTTTCGATGTAGACCGGCACGAGCACATGCCCCGCGTCGTCAAGCACCAGGCCGAGGTTGTTGGGAGCGAACGTACCGGCCGGCGGCACGCGCAATCGCAACGGGGCGCCGGGGCTGGGGTTGGTTGCACTGCCGGCGTTGATGACCAGGGCCCCCGGACGATCGCCGCGGGACTCCAGCACGATCTCGCCGGTTTCGGTCCGCCGCGAGACCCACAGGCCCTCGACGTTGCCGGCGGCGCTCTGCGTGGACGGTTGCGTCGACGGCACGATTCGGACGTTCAGCTTGCCGCCTGCCGAGCCGCGGAGCGAGGCTTCGCGACGATCGTCGATGACCTGTCGCACGTTGCCGTCAACGACCTTGTCCCATTTTCGGAGCGGGTCGTTCTTGGCGGCCGCCTCACGGGCCCAGAGCGGCACCGGCAACTGCACGCGCACGATGCCCGACTGGACTTCGTTGTAGAGCGACTGGGTTTGCTGGTTGAGTTGTTCGAGAAGGGGATATTCGGCGAACGCGGGGAGGCACAGGGCGAGGAACAGAATCACCCCAGCAACCCGGTTCTTTGTTCTTTGTTCTTTGTTCTTTGGGTTGAACATGGTGTGCATCTGTGGGTGAATCCGAATTACCGACAACAAAGAACCAAGAACAAAGAACTCCCCTAGAAATTCCCCGACCGCACGATGAGGTACCCGTTCCGGATCTGATCCTGCTGGTCCTGCCAGCGGCGGAGATCGTCGGAGAATTCGCGGGCCTGGTCGGGCGAACTGAAGGGCTGCACGCCAAGGACCCGGCCGGATTCATCGGAGATGTTGACCTGGTACACGGGTGCCGGCGCGGTGCGGTTCGCCGTGGACGACGGACCGCCGCGCCCGATCCAGCCGATCCCGAAACCGATGGCCACGCAGGCGGCGATGGCTCCCGCCGTGCGGGCGAACTGATGGTAGAGGGTCCAGCGTCGCCGCCGGGCGATATTCGCCTCGACGCGATTCAGAAAGTCGTGGTTCTCGGCGTCGGTGGGTTCGCTGGCCGCAAAATGGGCCGCGCGCAGCTCGCGTTCCCGGCGCAGATCGGCCTGTGCCGCCAAAAGCTCCGGGTTGGCGGCCAGACGCTGCTGCAATTCGCCGGCCTCGATCGGGCCGAGTTCGCCGTCCAGCCAGGTGTCGAGGATGTCAAGTTCGGTTTCGGTCACGGTGTTTCCTCTTCGCTCGTCCGTTTTTCCCGGGCCAGCCGCTTTTCCTTCAGCCGCTCGCCCTTGGGTTTCGCTTCCATGAATCCTTTCAATTTCTCGCCCAGTTGTCTCCGGCCGCGATGCAGCCAGGTCTTCACCTGGGGCACGCTGGCATCGAGAATCCGCGCGATTTCCACATACGGCATATTCTCGTATTCACACAACACCAGTGCCGCCCGGAAGTGTTCCGGCAGTTCCGCGATGGCGTCCTGCACCAGCCGCACCGTCTCCCGGTCGACCATCCCGCCGACCGCCGTCTCATAACGGCCGGGGTGATCGTCGGCCACCAAGCTCATGCGCGGCGTGCGCAGCGTACGGAGCGCCTCGTTCACCACCGTCCGCCGCAGGAGTCCGATCGGCTCCGTCCAGTCGTAGCGAGCCCGATGCTCGTACAGATTCAGGATCGCCTGCTGGAGCACGTCCTCGGCCGCCGCCTGCGAGCCGACAATGCCGCGGGCAATGGCCAGCAATCGCCTCGAATGGAGGCGGACGGCGTTTACAAATAGCTCGGTCGTCTGATCTGCCATCTCGCCTAGAGGCTATCTGAAAGGAGAAACCGGCGGAAGAGGGAAAGTTGCGGACATGTTGCGCGAAAAAAGGACTGGATGCTGTTCAGAATCGCTTTCTTGATATGGGACTATGCTCCGGGCCTCATGCCGGGTATCATCATGCACGAATCGAACTGGAATCGGTTGTCCGTATGAATGTTTCTTTCCCATTCCTGCGCCGCGGATCGACCTGGCCGGACATCCTGGCTGTCGTGGCCGTGATCGGCATCCTCACCGGCATCACCGTGCCGATGATGCTCTCGGCCCGCCATCATGCCTCGCGGGCCCGTTGCACCGACAACCTGCGCGAGATCGGCCAGGCGATGTCCAAATACGCCGAGCTCAACCACGGACGGCTCCCATGCACGCGCCCCAGCCGCGGGCCGGTCGCCATCCCCGATGTCAGCAACAGCGGCTGCGCCGTCGCCGACCCGTTCGGCGAGGACGGCCCCGTCCCCAACAACGTGCCCGCGGCCATGTTCCTGCTGATTCGCTGCGGCCTGCTCGATTCCACCGCGTTCATCTGCCCCGGTAGCGCCGGGCAGCCCGATCGCTTCGATGGCCACGAAGCACGCCAGCGATCCAACTTCACGGACGTGCAACTCAACCTCACCTACGCCATGCAGAACCCCTACGTGGACGACTCCGTCGTCGCCGGCGGCTTCGAGTGGCGATTGAACGCCAGCACGGACATGGTCCTGGTGGCCGACCGCGGTCCGGACAGCCGCCTGCTCAAGGACCTCGATCCGGATTCTCCCACCGAACGTCTGCGCATGGCCAATTCCGCGAACCACGAGCGCTACGGCCAGAACGTTCTCTACTCCGACGGCCGCGTGGAGTACCACGACTCACCCTTCGCCGGCACCAACCGCGACCACATCTACCTCAACAAGTCCGGCCGGCAGCTTGATTCGCCGTCCGACGCCGAAGACACCCTGCTCCTGCCTGGGGAATAGCTCACTTCGTGGGTCAACGGTGGGACAGGCATTCCTGCCTGTCGTACGACAGACATTCTTGTCTGTCGTTGCACCCGTCGCATTAGCATTATCAGTGCGGCTGTCGTGCGCGGACGATCTCTTCGTAGATTGCGACCATCCGGCGTACGTGCTGCTCCTGCGAGATGCTCCCGCGAAGATCCAGGCACGCCTGCCGCATACTCTGTCGCACTGACCGATCCAGCAGTTGCCGCATCGCATCCGCCAGCGCGGGCACGTCGGCCGGATCACCGAGCACGAACCCGTGGGTGCCGCCGGCCATCGCCTCGCATGCCCCGTTGCAGACGGTGCTAATGACCGGCAACCCCATCGCCAGCGCTTCCAGCACGACCAGGCTGCACGGATCGTGGCGCGTCGGCAGCACGAAGAAATCCGCCGCACGGTAGAAATCGGCCGGCCGGTCGGTTGAGCCCGCAAAGACGACCCGCCCGGCCACCCCGAGCCGCTCGGCCAGTCGCCGATACGCCGACGGGTCCGGCCGGCCCACCACCACCAGGCGCAGCCGCTCGTCGCCGACTTTCGCCACGGCCTCGATTGCCTCCGCCAGTCCCTTGCGCTCAAAATCCTGCGCGATCATCAGACCCGCAACCTGTTCCGCGCCCAGCCCCAGCCGGCCCCGCAGTGCGCCACGGGCCGCGGCGTTTGCTTGTGGATCGAACCTAGCCAGATCCACGCCGTTCAGCAGGATCGGCAGGCGATGCTCGTCGATCGGATAGTGCCGCCGGGCCGCATCCTGGATGTATCGCGACAGGCAGATCACGCGCGGGCCATCGGTGCACATCAGCATCGCCCGCTCCACTTCGGCGAAAAACCGCCGCTTGCGGTTGAGGCGGTTGAAGAACCGCGATGCCGTTTGGCCGAGTTGCGAGCGGTACTTGGTGTGCCCGGCTTCGACCGCCTCGGCCGCGATTCCCGCGTGCGGGTGATACAGGTCGCACTTCTCGACCGGCAGCATGGCGTGAACGATGTCGTATGCGTGTGCGCGCGTGTGCGCGCGCACCGACTCGAGGAATCGCCGGTATCGCCCCAGCCGCGACCAGCCGCCGGCGTCAAGCCGGAGGAATTCCACGCTTTCGATCGGAGCGCCGAACGAACTGGCCGCCAGCGCGACCGCATGTCCCAGTCCCGCCAGCCCGCGGGCCAGATCGACGGTGTAGCGTTCGGCTCCGCCGCGTGCGGGGTCGGCATGCAGGATGACGAGAAGAATCTTCAAGAGTTCGACTTTCCCGGTCAGAGGGACTTCACCCATGTCACCCCAGTATAGCGTGTTGCACACACCGTCATTTGTTACGATTACATTCACGAGGTGGCGTCCGTTGAGTTTGCCCGTTCGCATGAAATCTGGCACAATGGGCGTACCGATATGCTTTTGCAGACCAACAGTTACGTCGTTCCCCGGGACAAGCGCCACGAACATGCGAGGCTCATGAAGCGATTCATGCAGATCATGGCCCGCCTGGGCTGCGAGCGCTTCGAGGTCTACGAGCAGGTCGGACCCGGTTGGACCGCGGCCCATGCCGACCCCCGCTATATCCAGATCATCCGCTTTCGCGACCGCAAGCAGCACCAGGCCCTTCAGGAAGCCGAACGCAACGACCCCCAGGCCCAGCAGCTCATACGCGAGTTCTGCGATCTGATCGGATTCGACCAGCAGCAGCAACAGGGCCAGTTCTCCGCCGGCTACTACGGCAGCGTCGTGACCGCACCTGCCGAGCCGGCGGGCGATGTGCCCGGCGCCGCCGGGTGACCCGAAATCCAGGCCACATCGGCAGTTGCGACGCCACCTGACACCGACGTTCCACAATCTCGGCCGTTTTCTAATCGACCCGCCGCTCCATTGAGCGTATGAATAACAGCAGACTCGGCCGTACCGGTCGGGACCAAGGAGATCGACGATGAAAAAGTTCTTTCGTTTGTTCGTGTTCCTGTTGCTGGTTGGCGGCTGGGCTCTGGCAGCGGCTTCGCTCCATCTCGTGCGCACGCCCGGAGCGATCCCGAAACTCGGGATGCTTCACGTCGTGCCCAAGGCGAACCTGACTTACGCGCAGACTTGGCTGGACACCACCAAATGGACGTCGGCCGATCTGGACAACCATTCCGTTTTCAAGCACCGTCTGGAAGATGCCGGCAAGCTCGATTGGGTCAAGCATATCGGTACGGCGACCGCATCGGCGAAGTAGGACACCAGCCCCGATTTGCGGCCGACGGTATTGCCGCGCTGCCGGCGCGACCAGGAAACGGATCTGGCCGGCCGATTTTCGTAGCACAGGCGTCTCGCCGGTGGTGTCGGTACTTCGACACATCGTCGTTGCCCGGGAGAATGGGGCGTGACCACAGATTCCGGGAGGGCCGTGCTTCTGCACGGCCGGAATGGTGGTGCCGCGAAACGGCCGCAGAGGACTGCGGCCCTCCCGGACGAATCGTCACGCCCAGAATGGCCACATCCGGAACGTTTTTTGTCGGGTCATCCGCTTGACCTGCGGGCGGTTGACTGTACAGTGAAGAACTCAAATTGATCGCGGGGTAGAGCAGCCTGGTAGCTCGTCGGGCTCATAACCCGGAGGTCGGAGGTTCAAATCCTCCCCCCGCCATTTCCGCAACAGTCTTAGGGACAAGCATTTATGCTTGTCCCTCTGTTTTGGCCCCGGCCCGGCTGCAACTGAAATGCAACTCAGCCTGATCTGTTCCAGGCTTTGGCCTTTCTTCACAAACGCTCTTGAACCCTCCCTTCCCCGCTTCAAACAAACCGTCCCCCGGTCAGTAGTTCCAGGCAGAGGCTCGCGACGGACTGTCCGGCGCGAGGCTCCGCGAATTACTGCACCAAAAGGAGCACTTCATGCGCAAGACCGCTTTCGCCGCCGCCGCCGCGATCCTGCTGGCGTCCGCCGCCGCGTTTGCCCAGGCACCCAAGGAAATCACCTGGAAGAAGATCACCCTCACCGACAAGTTCTACGCCGAGGGCGCCTATTACGCCGACTTCAACAAGGACGGCAAGATGGACGTCGTCTACGGGCCGTACTGGTACGAGGGGCCGGACTTCACCAAGAAGCACATGATCTATCCCCCGACCGGCAACCAGGAAGGCAAGCCCTTCGATCCCAAGGGGTACTCCGACAACTTCCTCACCTTCTGCTACGACTTCAATGGGGACGGGTATCCGGACGTCTTGGTGTACGGCCATCCCGGCACCGCCGCGATTCTCTACCTGAATCCGGGCGCGGATGTCGACGGGCAGTGGAAGAAGATCATCGTCCACGATGCGGCGGACAACGAGTCGCAGGGCCTGGCCGACATCGACGGCATCGGCAAGCCGCAGGGCCTGTTCCACACGGGCGGGTTCCTGGGGTATGCCCGGCCGGACTACACCGACCTCACCAAAAAGTGGACCTTCGTGCCGATCTCGCCCAAGGGCAAGTGGCAGCGCTACACCCACGGCTACGGCGCGGGCAACATCGCCGGACACACCGACAAGAAGCTCGACATCGTCACGTCGGACGGCTGGTGGGAGAACCCCGGCAAGGAACTTGCGACCGGCGAGACCTGGAAGTTCCACCCCGTCAAATTCGCGGCCGAAGGGGCGCAGATGCTGGTCTACGATGTCGATGGCGACGGCCTGAACGACGTCATCACCGCCTGGAACTGCCATGGGTACGGGCTGGTCTGGTGGAAACAGGTCAAGGATGAGAAGGGCGAGATCACGTTCAAAGAGAACATCATCCTCGATCCCAAGACCGGCGAAGGCGTCGGGGCGGCCAAAGGCGTGAAGTTCACGCAACCGCATGCGCTGGACCTGGTCGATGTGGATGGCGATGGGCTGAAGGACTTTGTCACCGGCAAGCGCTGGTGGGCCCACGGCCCGGGGGGCGATATCGACCCGATGTCCGACCCGGTGCTGTACTGGTTCCAGCTCAAGCGCAACCCCGACAAGACGGTCGACTGGATTCCGCACCTGGTGGACAAGGCATCGGGCGTGGGCACCCAAGTGACCGGCGCCGACCTCAACGGCGACGGCATCGCCGACTTCGTCGTGGGCAACAAGCGCGGCGGCTTTGTGTTCCTGAGCCAAAAACCATGACACGACACTTCATTGCGGCGGCGGCCGGGTCGGTCCTGAGTCTGGCGAGCTTCGGGCAAGTGCCTCTGGTGAAAGATGGCAAGCCCGCCGTTGTCATCGTCACGGCGGCACAGGCTGCGCCGGCGGAACTGCGCGCCGCCGAGGAATTGCGGACGACGCTGGGCACCATCACCGGCGTGCCGTTCGCAGAGGTGAACGACGCCGGCGATCTGCCGGCCGGGGCGATCGTCGTCGGGCAGACGCGGCACACCCCTGCGCCGGCGGGCGGCGGTGCGCAACTCGGGACCGACAGCTTCCGCGTTCACACGGTTAGCGGCCGGGTCTATCTCACCGGCGGCTCGCCGCGGGGCACCATGTACGCGGCCACGTCGCTGCTGGAGCGAATGGGCGTGCGCTACTTCACCCCAAGGGTGACGCGCATCCCGAAAGACCCCGCGGCGACGATTCCCGCGATCAACGAGACGCAGACGCCGGCGTTTGAATATCGTGAGGTGTATTTCACCGAGGCGTTCGAGAAGGACTGGGCCGCCCACCTGCGGACCAACGGCAACTCCGCCCGGCTCGATGAGTCCACGGGCGGCAAGATCCGTTACTATCCCTTCGTCCACAGTTTCGACAAGCTCATCCCCCCTGCCCAGTTCGCGGCCCATCCCGAGTACTTCCCTTCGATCAAAGGCAAGCGCACCGGCGGCTACGTGCAGCGCTGCCTGTCCAACCCGGAGGTGCTGCGGCTTTCGATCGAGGCTGTCCGCGGCTGGATGCGCTCGCACCCGGAGGCCATGATCTACTCCGTCTCGCAGAACGATTGCCACCAGTTCTGCGAGTGCGATGGGTGCAAGGCCATCGAGGCCAGATACGGCAACACCCATGCCGGCATCTACCTCTGGTTCGTCAACCAGATCGCCGAGACCGTCGAGAAGGAGTTCCCTGGCAAGCTCATCGACACGCTGGCGTACCAGTTCACCGAGGCGGCGCCGACTGGCATCGTCCCGCGGAAGAACGTCCGCGTCCGCCTCTGCCCGATCGCGGTGTGCGAGGCACATCCCTATGAGAAATGCTCGGCCAAGCCGACCGCGGCATTCGTGAAGGCGCTGGCCGATTGGGGCAAGCTCACCGACACGCTCTACATCTGGCACTACAACACCGACTTCGCGCACTACCTGCTGCCGTTCCCCGATTTTGACCAGTTTCCCGACAGCCTGCGGCTGTACAAGCGTCAGGGCGTGCGCGGCGTGTTCTTTGAAGGGGCCTACGGCGCCGGCGGCGGCGGGTCGGACGCGGAGTTGCGGTCGTACGTCATGGCCAAGCTGTTGTGGAACCCGCAGCAGGATGCGCGGCCACTGATTGAGGAATGGATGGCCGGCGTCTATGGCCCGGCGAAGACGCCGATGCGGGCGTGGTTCGACCTGCTCCACGAAAAGGCCCGCAGGCCGGACAAGCATGTGTACATCTATGACCCGCCGACGGTGCATTTCCTTTCGGCCGACGTGATCGCCGCGGGCGACAAGCTGTTCGACGAGGCCGGGCGGTTGGCGAAAGACGACGTGATCGCCGCCGAGTACGTCGCCAAGTCGCGGCTGTGCCTGCGATATGTGAAGCTGATGCAGAATCCGCAGGGCAACGCCGATCTGGAGCCCTTCATCGCCGACCTGAAACGCCTGGGCATCCGCGATGTCGGCGAAGGCCGGCCGGCGGCCCCGTGGGCGGAACAGATGCGGAAGAACAGCGCGAAGTGACGAAGGTTTGAGCCCCAAAGGGGCTGAAGTGCCCAGCCCAGGGTTGAGCGCAGCTCTACCCTGGGTATGCAGGAAAGCAAGACCTCCGACGCATGTCGTTCCAGGACGAGTATCGAGCCTTTCTTCAAAGGCACGGTATCGCTTTCGAGGAGAAATATATTTGCGATTGAGCGAGTAGGTTTCGCGCAGGTTTCCTCCCCCCATTCAGGGCGGTTAAGAGTTTACAAAGTTGTT
>JBIOJL010000163.1:0-12043 GCA_044450885.1 Tepidisphaerales bacterium | reverse complement strand
GTGGTCCTTCGATAGCCTCGGAGGCGTCCGTACAATCGCAAACCATTTCCCAGCAACCATTTATCCCGCACCGACACAAACCATGCACTCCGCATAGCTTTTTTTTCTGCCCAGACAGGCGCCGCCCGCTGCACCTTCTCGTGAACCTTTCGACCACTCACGGCGACTGTGCTCGCCAGGCATGCCTCGATACAATCCTGCCCGATACGAAGGCGCAGGATTTGAGGAGAAGCAATGATGCTGCGACATCAGCAAAGAGCTCGTGGCATGGGCATCTTGCCCATGGTGTCGGTACTCCGACACATCCTTCTTGTCTTGAACAAAGGACGTTCTCATCACGATGGTCGCGGCGTACCGCGGCACACGGGCTGGAAGCCCGTGCCACCGGCGTATTGGGCGCCTCTTGCTGTTTCGCTGGCCGTGTTTGCCATCGTCCCCGCCGCGCTGGCCGCCGATGAACTCACCCCGCTGGACATCCGCCAGGTGAAAGTCTCCGGCGAGATCGGCCGGCGCATCGACGTCACCGTCCACAACAACCTCCTCGTCCTCAACGCCGATAAGGACTTCCTGCCCCCGTTCCTCGACAAGAAAGCCCGCGACGGCTACATCGGCCTGGGCAAACTCATCGACACCGCCGTGCGCCTCGCGGCCTACACCGGCGACGACAAGGTGCTGGCGCTCAAGAAACACCTCGTTGACAAGACCATCGCCGCCCAGGAACCCGACGGCTACATCGGCATGTTCGCGCCGCAGCATCGCGTCTCGGGCATGTGGGACATCCACGAAGTCGGCTACCTCATCTGGGGCCTGCTCAATGACTACGACTTCTTCGGCGAGAAACGTTCGCTGGAGGCCGCGCAGAAGGCCGCCGACTATCTCCTCGCCAACTGGTCGCGCCTGCCGCCCGACTGGGGCAAAAAGGGCGATGTCGCCACCCATGTCGCCGTCACCGGCCTCGAGCGCACGATGCTGGCGTTGCATCGCGTCACCGGCGAGCAACGCTACCTCGACTTCTGCCTGAATCAGCGTACCCTGGCCGACTGGGACCTGCCCATCGTCATCGGCCGCCGCCCGCTGATCGAAGGCCACATCTACGCCTACATGGCCCGCTGTCTCGCCCAGCTCGAACTGTACCGCATTCAGCCCGACGACCGCCTGCTGGCGCAGACCAACCGGGCCCTCGACTTCATGACCCGCCGCAACGGCCTGGCCATCACCGGCGGCACCGGCCAGTGGGAAATCTGGACCGACGACCAGGACGGCCGGGGCGAACTGGCCGAGACCTGCGCCACCGCCTACCAGCTTCGTGTCTATTACAGCATGCTGCGGCTCAAGGGCTCGTCACAGTTCGGAGATCTCATGGAGCGTACGATCTTCAACACGCTTTTTGCGGCCCAGTCGCCCGATGGCCGAAAGCTGCGGTATTTCGCCCCGACGGAGGGAAGCCGCGTCTACTTCGACGGCGATACCTATTGTTGCCCGTGCAACTACCGCCGTGCCATCGCCGAACTGCCCGGCATGATCTACTACCGTGGCCAGGGCGGCATCACCGTCAATCTCTACGCCGCGTCCGAGGCGAAATCCGACCTCAAACCCGGCCTCTCGGTCGGGGTGAAACAGGCGACGGACTACCCCAACTCCGGCCGAGTGACCCTGAAGCTCGACCCGTCTCAGCCGGCCGCATTCGCCCTGCGCCTGCGTATCCCCGCTTGGGCGACCAAAGCCCAGGCATCCATCAACGGCAAACCCCTCGATCAGCCCATCGCACCTGGCTCGTTCCTGAAAATCGAGCGCGAATGGAAATCCGGCGACGCCGTCACGCTCGATCTGCCGATGGATTTCCGCCTCGTCCGCGGCCGCCAGCGCCAGGCCGGCCGGGTCGCCGTCATGCGCGGCCCGCAGGTCTTCTGCCTCAATCCCGCGCAGAATCCGACGCTCGCGAAGCAAGACGCCGCCGACCTCTCCCGCCTCACCATCGACCCCGCCTCCCTGACACTCGCACCCAGTGACGCCGTTCGCCCCGGCGGCGTCGCCTGCAAGCTCAAAGCCTGGAAATCCAGCTTCGACATCGGCCCCAAGGCCGACTACGACTTGACATTCACCGAATTCCCCGACCCCGCCGGCAAAGCCACCTACTTCCGTCTCCGCAACCCGGCCGTTGGCGTTGATGATGAGCTGCTGTATGATAAACCGTGATGCTCGGGCATCGTTTCGACGTCATGGGTCGCGACGGAAAAACCGCAGCCACGGGGGAATCGCCGAGCCGTCCGTGTCGGCCTCACAACGGCGATTTCGGCGAAACCGCCCTACCGGCCGGCACTTGATTGACCTCCCAAGATGCGCCCGTTAGATTGAACCCGCTTCTACCGGAGACCCAGCCATGTCGTTTCTCTGTGGCACCCTGCTCGATCCCCTGTCGGCCACCGAATGCCGCGTCGTCCCCGATGTCTGCGTCACCATTGCCGGCGATGGCCGCATCGCCGACGTCGCCGCCGGCGCGGTCGCCCCGGCCGGCGCCCGTGGCGGGCCGGGGTGCTGGATCCTTCCCGGATTCATCGACGCCCACCTGCACATGCCCCAGTGGGACCGCCGCGGCATCGACGGCTACAGCGTCCGCCAGTGGCAGCAGAATGTCGGCTTTCCGGCCGAGGCCCGTCTCCACGACGCTTCCGTCGCCAGGCAACTCGCCGAGGATTTCGCCTCCGGCCTGATCGCCCACGGCACCACCACCTTCGTCGCTTTCGGCAGCCCGTTCGCCGCCGAGGTCGACCAGTCCTTCGAGGTCTTCGCCCGTCGCGGCCTGCGCGCCGTCTATGGCATGACGCTCAACGACATCGGCATGCCCGGCGAACTCACGCAGGCGACGGACGCCGCCCTCGACCAGTCCCGCCAGCTCTGCGCCAAGTGGCACCGCGCGGAAAACGGCCGGCTCCAGTATGCGCTGAGCCCCCGCACCTCGGTGCGGTGCAGCGAGCGGCTCATGCGCGGCGCGGCCGCCCTGTCCGACATTCTCCAGTGCTACATCCAGACCCACGTCGCCGAATCACTGGAAGAACTCGCCGAAGTTCACGAGATGTACTCGAAGAACGTGGACGAGGTCGAGGTCTTCGAGGAGGCCGGCCTGCTCACGCCCCGCACGCTCCTGGCCCACGGCGTATTCCTCGACCGCCAGCAGCGGCGCCAGGTCGCCCGCCGGGGCAGCGCCGTCGTCCACTGCCCCACCGGCAATCTCTTCCGCGAAAGCGGCCTCATGGACTACGTCGCCCACCGCGAGGACGGCATCCACATCGCCCTGGGCAGCAGCGTCGCCGGCGGCCCGGACCCGTTCATGCCGCGCGTCGCCGTCGAGGGCCTGCACACCGCCAAGGCCATCAAGGTCCACACCCTGCCCAGAAGCTCCCGCGAAGTCCCCCTGCCGGCCGAGGCCTGGTACATGCTCACCAAAGGCGCCGCCGCCGCACTGGGCATGGCCGACCGCATCGGCTGCGTCGCCCCCGGATTTCAGGCCGACTGCCTGGTGGTGCGCCCGGAAAAGTGGATTGCCGACCTGCCCCCCGCCCAGCAGATGTCCGCCCTGTTGTACACACTGGGCCCGCAGCAGATCGTGGATGTCTTCGTCGCCGGCAAACGGCTGGAACGCTGAGTTACTTGTGCCCCTTCGGCTTCTTCTCGCCCAGGTACTTCTTCGCCACCGCCGCGGCCAGGTTCACGTCGTTGATGTTGGCCAGCGTACACAGCCAGGCGATGACGTCGGCAAACTCCTCTTCGAGGTTCGCCCGGTCGTCGTGCATCAGGGCGGTCGCCAGCTCTCCGAACTCCTCGCAGAACCACATGAAGGTCTTGGGCGTGCCCCGTTCGCGGTCCACCTTCTCGTAACGATCGGAGATGTGCTTCTGGAATGCGGCGATGGTCAACGTATTGGGATCCATGGCCGGATCATACCCGCGGCCCGAAAAACGCAAATCGCGGGCGGCGTCTCAACCTAACCACGATCCCGCCGTATAATGAGGAACTCAGTTATGGCCAACGAAGACCCAGACAAGTCGATCCGTCGCCGCGACTTCTTCCGTCGCGGTATCCTGGAACTGTTCAAGCACGCCGACAAGGCCCTTGAACCGGTCAAGCGCGTCGCCCAGCAGTTCGACGCCCTGGACCGTGGCACCGGCGCCGCGGCCGCCGCGGCATCGACCAACTACACCGGCTACACCAGCCCCAGCACGCCCGTCTCGCCAGGGCCGTGGTCGGCGTACTCCACCGAGCCCGTCTACGTGCGCCCGCCGGGAGCCCAGCCCGAGGCCCAGTTCGTCGGCGCCTGCTGCCGCTCGCAGCAGTGCGTGAATGTCTGCCCGGTGCAGGCGATCAAGATCGACTACTCCGGCATCTTCATGAACGGCAACCCCTACATCGACATCGACAGCCAGCCCTGCGTCATGTGCCAGGACATCCTCTGCACCCGCAACTGTCCCAGCGGGGCGCTGCAGTTCACCGAGGCCGCCGCCGTCAAACTCGGCACCGCCATCTGGAACGAGAGCCTCTGCAAGCGCACCACCGGAGACGACTGCCAGCTCTGCGTCGACAAATGCCCCGTCGGCAAGACCGCCATCGAACTCGATGAACGCCGCGTGGCCGTCCACGCCGGCGGCTGCACCGGCTGCGGAGTCTGCCAGCATGCCTGCCCCACCTGGCCCAAGGCCATCAAAGTCTGCCCGCGCGACGAAACCCCCGGATACGGCTCATAGTCGGACCGATAACCGCAGGCAGCCGGCCCGATGTGTTAACCCGCTCTCCGATCTTCTCGATGTGCCTGATAAGGAGTTGTTGCAGTGCTCATCGTCCCGATTGACGACGCGAGAGCGGGAATGAAGCTGGCGGCACCGGTGAATCACCCCGAGCGCCCGGAACAGGAACTCCTGCGCGCCCAGTTCATCCTCGACGATCTGATAATATCACGCATGCGCGAGATCGGCATCGAGGTGATCTTCGTCGACTACCCCTCGCTGGAGAGCCTCGACAAGCACCTCGTGCCCTACCTCAGCCCCGCGCGCCAGCAGCTTCTCAAGAACATCCGCGGCGCCATGTCCGCCACCCAGCAGGCCACCCGTCCGTCCGTTTCCTACCAGGAATATTGTGCGACCACTCAAGATCTGATCAATACGCTGCTGACGCAGGGCCAGAATCCGATCTATCTGGACCAGATGGCCCGGCATGGCCGCGACGTCGTCCAGCACGCCGCCGCCGTCGCGCACCTCGCGCTGCTCCTGGGATTGAAACTCGAACAGTACCTCGTGGATCAGCGCTCGCGCCTGCCGTCCTACCGCGCCAAGGACTGCGTCAACCTCGGCGTGGCCGGGATGCTCCACGATATCGGCATGACCCAGCTTCCTCCGGAGTGCCAGCACTACAGCGATCCGGATGGGCCGCAGGACCCTGCCCTGCGCGCCCAGTGGGAAACCCACTGCGAGATCGCCCACGACCTGCTCAAGCACGATGTCCCGGAGACGGCCGTCGGCGCCGTCTTCCAGCACCACCAGCACTTCGACGGCTCGGGTTTTCCCGCGCTGCGCATCGGCAAGTTGAGCGGCGAGAAGATCCACATCTTCGCCCGCATCCTCCTCGCGGCCAACCTCTACGACCGGCTGGCCCGCCCGGTATCCGGCGGGCCGCGGCGCTCGAACCTCCAAATCCTGCGTTTGATTCGCAAGCGCCACATCACCTGGATCGACCCCGTCGTGCTCGCCGTGCTCGAGCAGCTCGCCCCGGCCTTCCCGCCCGGCCAGCGCATCCGGCTCACCGACGGCACGATGGCCATCGTCATCGACATCAACCCCTACGCGCCGGTGCGCCCGATCGTGCAGCGGCTCGGTCCGGACAACTGGACCACCGTCGGCGCGAAACTCGACCTCTCCCAGCCCGACATGCCCGGCATCGACGTGCCCGGCGTGGAAGCGCTGGCGGCGTAAGCCACCAGCTGCTCCGTCACGATCGGCTGTCGTCCCGGCAGGACAGACTTCTTGATTCCGCGGAACAAGTGCCGCCGACGCCCTCGTCGGCGGAATCCAACCGCGTTGCCACGCGGTTACGCGGGGTCCGGCGGCTCACTTTGAGCGCCGCCCACATTCATGCGCTCGCGATGTATTGAGAGTCATGAACAACCGAGCCTCGCGCATCGCGTTCCGAGCAATACTGGCGGCACTGCTTGCCTGTGCCCCGCTGGTCCGCGCCCAGCCCGCGTTTCCGCCGCCCAAGAACTTCGGCGACCCGGCCAAACTCGGCCTGGGCATCCAGCGGGCCATGACGCTGCTGGCGACCAGCACGCCCGAACATCGCAACACCGTCCGCGTGCTGTTCTATGGCCAATCCATCACCGAGCAGGAGTGGTGGAAACCGGTCGCCGACGACCTGCGCCATCGGTTCCCCAATGCCAACCTGATCATCGAGAACCGCTCGCTCGGCGGATATGCGTCCCAGTTGCTGGTCAAGTCGGCCGAAACCGACCTCTACCCGTTCCAGCCCGACCTGCTGATCTTCTACGTCTACGGGTCGCACATCGAATACGAGAACATCATCCGCCGCACGCGCGAGCGAACGGCCGCCGACATCCTCATCCAGACCGACCACGTCAACGACGACGCCAACCTCTCCGAGTTGACCGATCCGGCCCGGATCCCCGGCCCCGACGGCAAGATCTGGAACTCGTTCATGAACTACAAGTTCCTGCCTGAGATGGTCAGTAAGTATCATCTCGGCGTCGTCGATCAGCGCAACCTCTGGAAACAATACCTCCAGGACAACAAACTCCCGGCCAAGCAACTCCTGCGCGACGGCGTCCATCTCAACGCCCACGGCAACTACCTCATGGCCGAACTGGTCAAGGCATCCCTGGTCCGCCGCGCGGATGTGACCCTCGACCCCATGAACTGCGATGTCGTCAAGACGCAGGCGGTCGGCCGGGACATCAACTGGAAGGATGGCCGGCTGACGGTGCCGTTTGATGGCAACCGTATCGACATCGTCGTCAAGCCCGGCCCGGCCGGAGCACCAGCCGAAGTCCGCATCGACGGCAAGCGCCCATCGGAATTCACCGAGCTTTACGGCGTCACTCGCGCCCTGTCCAAGCCCGGCGGCAAGTGGCCGCCGGTCATGCTGATCTCGGCCGCGAAACTGCCGCTGGTCGAGGAGTGGACCATGCAGGTCGTGCGCGACCCGGCCAGGGAGAAGACCTACACGTTCGCGGTGACGGGTTCCAAGACGGGCCCGGACGGACAGGGCCGGTCGGATGCGCGCTTCGTCTCCAACTCCGGCCGCGTCGTCGTCCCGTCCGAAGGCTGGGGCGTCGAGTTCGCGCTGGAGGTCCTCGCTGGCATCAAACCCGTCCCGCCGACCTTCACGGTCAAGTGGCAGACCATACCGCAGTTCGTCGACACCTTCGTCTCCCCAGGCGTCAAGGACCCGGCCATTGAGACCACCGTCACCCCGGCTCAGGGACTGACCAACGGAAAACACACGCTGGAAATCACCGGCCCCGAGTCCACCCCAATCGCCGCCATACGGATCTATCGGCCTCCGCTTCAGCCAGCCAGGTGATCGGTGCCCCGCGTGACCACAGTCTGCCTGTAGCCGCGATCGCCGATCGCGGTCCCCCACCGCGATCAACGATCGCGGCTACAAAGGCCACTTGCCAGAATCGGCGGGCACACCCGCCGGGTCTGCGCGGGCTGGGGCGCGGGCTGGAAGCCCTACACAATCTCGCGCCATTCCGGTACATAGGTTACGATCCATGGTACTCGGCATCGCATTCTTGTTCATTGCCGCCCTCTGGGCCCTGCCTCTGGCCGGGATCCCCGTGCTGCTGCACATGCTCTTCCAACGCAAGAGCCCGGTCGTGCTTTTCAGCACGCTGCGGTTCGTCAAGCAGAGCATGCAGCAGACGGCCGCCCGTCGGCGCATCCAGAAATGGCTGTTGCTGGCCTGCCGCATCCTGCTGCTGGCGATCCTCATCTGGGCTGTCGCGCAACCGGTTCGCCTCCTCACCTCGGGCTGGTTCACGTCCGAGCCCAACATCGTGGCCGCCATCGTTGTCGACACCAGCTACTCCATGCTGCTCAAGCAGCAGGAGATGACGCTGCTCGACAAGGCCAACGACACCATCCAGACGCTGCTCCGCGAGCCGTTGAAGAACGCCCGCGTGGCCATCTTCAAATCGCAGCCGGCCCCGCCCGACGCGCCGGAGAAGCCCCTCTCGGCCGGCAAGATCCAGTCCGAATGGGTCGACCTCAAACCCGGACCCAGCCCCAAGCCTCTCCAGGAGCGCATCAACGAGGCCGTGGCCATGCTGAGCCGCCAGCAGGCCAATCAGAAATGGCTCGTCATCATCACCGACATGCAGTCAAAGGAGTTCGCCACCCCCCTGCCCGAGATCAAAGACACCCGCGTCATCCTGTTCGACCTTCAGCCTGAAAAAGCCACCTCCAACGGCATCACCCAGATCACCATGAAGCCGGAGCAGCCGATCGCCGGCGTCGGCGGCGAGGTCAACGTGGAAGTGTCCGGCCGGGCCGGCGACGCCGCTTTCGTCGACCTCACCATCAGCAAGGTCGACGGCACGGCGCTCAAGACGATCACGAACCTCCCCGCCAACTTCGAAAGCACCGGGCGGACCAGGGTGCGTGTCCCGCTCGAACAGGGCCTGCCGCCCGAACAGTTCCTGCTGCTGACCGCCAAGCTGCAGCGCGAGGATGACCTGCCGTGGGACAACACCCGTTCGCAGCTCGTCGAATTGCCTCCGAAACAGAACGTGACCTTCATCGAGACGCCGTCGCAGCCGACCGCGTCGAAGTTCATCCGTTTCGCGCTCAGTCCCTACGACGACCTGGCGCGCCCCTGGCCGCTCTATACGAGAGTCGCGCCGGATTTCACCGGACAGGAAAACGCGGTGGTCTGGCCGATCGTCGATTGGCCCGGCGAACCCCAACTGCGCCGGCTCCGCGATTTCGTCAAGAACGGCGGATCGGCCGTGCTCCTGCTGCAGCCGGGCCTCGAAAGCAGCTACGACAAACTCGCGGCCGGGCAGAAGAGCCTGCTGGCCGAACTGCTCCCCAGCCGTCCGGCACCGCTGCCCGCCGGCGGAGGCACGCTCGGCTCGGGCCTGTTCCGGGCGGCGCCGCCCGCCAAGCCCGACCCGATCCTCGAAGACATCGTCGATCCGACCGCCCGGCTTAACCAGCTCATCGTGCGGCGATTCGTCCCGTTCGAAGCAGCCGCCGATCCGTCCGTGACCACGCTGCTGTACCTGTCCCCGAAAGATTCGGACGGCCGGGCGCACCCCTATGGCCTCTATTACCGGCGTGCGGTCGGTGCGGGCACGGCGTATATCTTCGCGACCCTGCCCGACTCGAAGTACTGCTCGCCGCCGACCCATCCGGCCTTCCCGATCCTGTTCATCAAATCCTGCCTGCGCCCGCCCCAGCAGCGCGACGTGCAGAATGTCGAAATCGGCCGGCCGCTGGTCCTGGCCGGCTCGCGCTACGCCGCGTACGACGAACTGGAGGTGCAGGGCCCCGGCGATATTCGCATCCGCGTCAAGCCGGCCGAGGAGGAAGGCGTTCGCCGCTTTGTCTTCCCGGCCGCCAACGATCCCGGGCTGTATTACTGGCGCCAGCCCAACCAGACGGCCATCGTCGCGCTGGCCAACGTGCAACTTCCATCCGACGAGTCCGACCTCAGCTATCGTCCGGCACAGCAGGTCATCCCGCCGGGGGACAACGTCGTCGTCGCCAGATCCTACGCCGATCTGCTGAACACCGTGGCGCGGCTCAACGAGCCCGAGCCCCACTGGACCCTGCCGATCGTGCTCGTGCTGCTCCTGATCTGCCTGGAAGCGCTTCTGGCCAGCCTCTCGCATCTCTGGAAAGGCAAGAGCCTCGGTGCCTGGCTGCCGGCGTGGATGACGGCGAAGACGACGGAGTGATCGGTTCTCCCATTCCCGCGAGCGTGCGATCGCGTAGAATGTTCTCGAGGAACAGGCCAATGTCACAGCTCAAATCCAGAATCGCCGAGTTTGAGAACCTCTGGGGCCAGCCACACCCCGGTCGCCGGCTCAGCGAACCTGAATTCGACCGCTGGATCGGCGAGAAGACCCGGGCCGAGTGGATTGACGGAGAAATCGAAATGATGGCGCCTGCAAGCTTCGAACATGACGATCTGTCGGGCTGGCTCCGCGCCATACTGCGATACCACGTCGAGCAACATGATCTGGGCGTCGTGCTCGGGCCGGAGATACTGGTCCGCCTCGCGAAAGTTCGCCAGAAGCGCCTGCCCGACGTCCTCTTCATCGCGAAAGACCGGCTCGACATCATCCACGACAATGTCATTGAAGGACCGCCCGATCTGATCGTGGAGATCGTGTCGCCGGAGAGCGCCGATCGCGACTGGCTCCGCAAGTACGCGTCTTACGGACAAGCCGGCGTGCGCGAGTACTGGATCATCGACCCCGCTTGTGAGGTTGTCGAAGCGCACTCACTCAGTCCCACGCGCGGCTACCGCCCGCTGCCCGAGAAGTTGGGTGCCATACATTCGCGGGCGATCAGAGGGTTCTTCCTCAAGCCCGAGTGGCTGTTCGCATCGCCGCGGCCCAAGTTGTTCGCGATTCTGCGCGAACTGGGCGACCGCCAATAAAGAGACCCGCGAGAAATTGCTCGCGGGGCTTCGACGATATGGTATATTTGGCTGGTGTCGAAACGCATAATTGGAATTGCCATGATCAAGAAATTGAACAGCGGCCGGCCCAACAAGCGAACTGGTGTAGTCCACCGGCGCGTCGTGTCTCGTGTGGAAGCCGATTCGCTTGAAGGGCGGTTGGTGGGGCTGGCGATGAGCGGCAAACTCGCCAAGGCGGGCCGCGATGCGGTTCGTGCGCAAGTTGCCAAGGGCCTTGCCGTCACTTTCCAACGGGGAACCAAGGTCATAAAGCGACACGCCGACGGCAGGGAAGAGGTGCTGGCGAATGTAGATCGCCTCGTCTATAGCATTCCTCGTGGCGTTGCGATTATTGGCCGTAAATGAGCCCACCGAAGTTACGCATGATTGCAGGACCAAACGGCTCGGGTAAGAGCACGTTGTGGAACTATCTGCGATCGGAGTTCTCTTTCCCGTTGGGTTTCTGTCTCAACCCTGATGAGATCGACCATGAGTTGGAGCATTCGGGGCAAATCGATTTTGGCTCATGGGGTTTGCACGTCGAGCCAGAGGAGTTGCATAAATTCATGCGCGGGCATCCGTTGGCGGGACGATTGGCGGACAATTCGATCATGTTCCAAGGTAATCGGCTCGCGGTCGGCCCGGGTGTCCGGCGGGGGTATCTGGCCGCGATCCTGTGCGATTTCATGCGACAGAGATGGGTTGCTGGCGGACAGTCGTTCACATTCGAAACCGTCATGTCCAACGAGGACAAAGTGAACCTGCTGAAAGAGGCGAGACGGCGTGGCTTCCGTGCGTACCTGTACTATATCTGCACCAACAGTCTGCTCATCAACCGCGAGCGGGTCGCGGTACGGGTCTCCCAAGGCGGGCATGATGTCCCGCAGGAGAAGATCGGAGTCCGCTACGAGCGGTCGTTGTCACTCCTGAGTTTGAGGAAGGACGACTTGTACGCGTTTCGGAGGATTTGCCCGGGTGGTTTGTCACCTACGTCTTGAGGAAGCAGGCAGGAACATGACTCGCGAAATCACTCCACCGCGTTCCGACAGATGAAAAAGAAACCCGCAAGCCGTCGCCCGTGGGTTTCCGTGATTACGCAATTTGAGGTGTCGGTTCACGTCCCCTTGTTGAACCGTTCCTCCGCCACGCGCCAGTTCAGCACGTTCCACCAGGCGCCAATGTAATCCGGCCGGCGGTTCTGATATTTGAGATAGTACGCGTGTTCCCAGACATCCAGGCCGATCACCGGGAATGCGGCATCCATGACCGGCGAGTCCTGGTTCGCCGTCGAGATAATCTCGATCTTCCCGGCCTTCTTGATCAGCCACGCCCAGCCCGAACCGAACCG
>JBIOJL010000162.1:0-12186 GCA_044450885.1 Tepidisphaerales bacterium | reverse complement strand
CAATCCTGGTGTCGTTCATCCTCATGTACCACCTGGGCATCCCCAGCAACATCATGTCGCTGTCGGGGCTGGCGATCTCCATCGGCATCCTGGTCGACGCGGCCGTGGTTATGGTGGAAAATGCCACGCACGAACTGACGCGCGTATATGGCCACGACAAAATCACCGGCGATACGACGGAGATCGTCGTGCGCTCCTGTCGCCTGGTCGGCAAGCCCATATTCTTCGCCGTGATCATCATGCTCGTCTCCTTCCTGCCGGTCTTCGTGCTGGGCGGGCAGGAAGGCAAGATGTTCCACCCGCTGGCGTTCACCAAGACTTTCGCCATGGTCGGCGTGGCCGTGCTGGCAATCACCTTCGTGCCGGCCATGATCCCCATCTTCATTCGCGGCCGGCTCAAGAGCGAGGACGACAACTGGATCGTCCGCAGCTTCATCAACATCTACAAACCGGTGCTGACTTGGCTCATGCAGGTGCCCGCCGCCGGGCTGTGGTTCATGGCGTTCCTGTTCATTATCGGCCTGGGTCTGGCCGGCATGTTCGGCGAAGGCGCATCCGTTGTCGGCTACGTCGTGCTCGGCCTGCTGCTTCTTGTCGGCACGGCGTTCTTCACCCGCACCTGGGCCCGCGGCATCGCCCTGGTGCTGCTGATCGCCACGGCCGGCTGGGCGTGGCGTCTGCCGAAACTCGGCCGGGAATTCATGCCGCCGCTCGATGAAGGCAGCATCCTCGACATGCCTGTCACCATTCCGCGCGTCTCCATCGCCCAGGCATCCGACGACATCCGCGTCCGCGACCGGCTCATGAACACCTTCCCCGAGGTGGACATGGTCGTCGGCAAAGTCGGCCGCGCCGACACGCCCACCGACCCCTCCGGCATCGACATGGTCGAGACCGTCGTCAACCTGCGCCCGCGTGAATGGTGGCCCAAGCGTGCGATCAAGTTCGAAGATGCCCTGATCGAGGCCCGCCGTGAGGCCAAAGCGATCCAGGATGCCGGCTTCATCAAGCCCGACATCAAGGCCGACGAAATCGAGAATCTGGCCAACAACGCCACCATGGAAGCCGTGTCGCTCTTTGACCGCTCCATGCGCGAACTTGCCAAGCGCCGGCAGGTGGAACACGCCCCGGTGCTGGCGCGCAATCTCGTGCTGGCGGCGATCGACGATCTCGTGCGACTCTTCGGCGAGAAACATATTCTCAAGCGGCCGCCCACGAAGGCCGAACTGGAGCAACTGACCGAGCCGCTGGTGAAGGAACACGGCCTGCTGCTCGTCGAGGTTCCGCGTCAGGAAGAAATGAGCCGCATGCTCACCTCGGCCGCCGAGAAGATGGCCAAGCTCGGGATCGTGGAAGCCCGGCCCGACCTGCTCCTGCCCGCCAGTACGCCATGGAATGACCTGCGCTCCACCGTGCTCACCACACTCGGCGCTGATCAGCCTTCCGTCTTCAGGGACTTCTTCTCACGGCTCGAAAAGCGCCTCGACGACGGCTGGATCGAGCGGGTCAAGCTTCTCAACTGGGAAATGGCCGATCGCGCCCCGGACGCAATCGCCGGCCAACTGCTCGACGCCCTCCGCAGCAATGCCAAGGCCAGCAACCTCACCGCCGGCTCAGCATCCGACGATGACCTCCATAAGCTGCGCGAGAAACTCTCGCCCGAGTTGGCCAAGGGCCTCTTCCTCTGGCACAAGAACAAGGCCGACGTGATCAAGGAGATGGACAGCGAGCTTCAGGTCCCCGGCTGGGGCAACATCTGGACACAACCGATCATCAACCGCGTGGACATGCTGGCCACCGGCGTGCGCACCCAGATCGGCGTCAAGGTTTTCGGCCCGCACCAGGAAGACACCTACGAAGACGTCGTCACCAATGGCGTCAAGCAGAAGGTCGTCAAAGAGAAGGGCATCCAGACTGTCTCCAACGAAATCGCCGCCGCCCTGCGTGGCATCCGCGGCGCGGTGGATGTCTTCCCCGACCAGATCGTCGGGCGCACGTATCTCGAGGTCGAGATCAACCGCGAAAAGGCCGCCCGCTATGGCGTAAACGTGGCCGACATATCCGACGCGATCGAGGTCGCCATGGGCGGCAAGACGATCACGACCACCGTCGAAGGCCGCCAGCGCTTCCCCGTCCGCGTCCGCTACGCCCGCGATTTCTGGCAGACGGAGGACGCCCTGCGCAACATCCTCGTCACCGGCCGGCGCGGCGCATCCGCCCCCAAACCCGCTACCCCCGGCGCGGCCATGGGCGGCGGCATGGCCCCATCATCTTCCGGCGGCATGGGCGGTGAGCAAATCATCCAGGTGCCCATCAGCGATGTCTCCGACATCCGCGTGGTCGAGGGCCCGAGCATGATCAAGAGCGAGAACGGCATGCTCCGCTCCTACGTGCAGCTCAACGTCCGCGACCGCGACATCGTCGGCTTCGTCGAGGAAGCCCAGCGCGTCGTGGCCCAAAACATCAAACTGCCCCAGGGCTTTTTCATCGAATGGTCCGGCCAGTTCGAACACCAGGTCCGCGCCAAACGCACGCTCACCATCATCTTCCCCCTGGTCATCCTGCTCATCTTCGTCATCCTCTACATGACCTTCAACGACTGGCGCGACTCGCTGCTCATCATCCTCGCCGTCCCCGGCGCGCTGGTCGGCGGCGTGATCTTCCAGAGCCTCTTCGGCTTCAACTTCAGCGTCGCCGTCTGGGTCGGCTACATCGCCTGCTTCGGCATGGCCACCCAAACCGGCATTGTCATGCTCGTCTACCTGCACGAAGCCATCAACGCCAAAGGCGGCCTGGCGGCGATCAAGAGCGAGGCCGAACTCACCCAAGCCATCATCACCGGCGCCGTGCATCGCCTGCGTCCCAAGCTGATGACCGAAGGCGTGGCCATCGTCGGCCTGATGCCCATGCTCTGGGCCAGCGGCGTCGGGTCCGAGGTCATCAAACCCATGGCCGCCCCCGTCCTCGGCGGCCTGCTCGTGGCGGATGAAGTGATCGACCTGTTGCTGCCGGTGATCTTCAATTGGTATCAGGTGAGGCGCTGGCGAAAGCTGCATGAGGATCGTGGCATTCCCAAATCAGATCTTCCCCAGCACCTGGTCCGCCCGTCGGTTCACGGCGTCTGAAATTGCCAGTTGCCGGATGCGCTGGGCCGCCTCCTTCGCGGCCTTCGGGTTCGCCTTCACCAACCCCTCGGCCAGCGTCAGACTCGCCATGGCCGCTTCGGATTTCACGGCCGCGTCGTCCAGGAACGACATCGCCAGGTTCAGCAGATCCGCATTCGCGGGAACTTCGGCCAGGCGCGCCAACAGGTTGCGCTTCTCATCCGCCCGATCCGTCAGCGGCACGGCCTGCTTGAACATCCCCAACGTCTGCGCCGCCGGCCGCTCTTTCGCACCTTTCGCGGCCAGGCGAAGGTAACCCCGCACGGCGATGACCCGGTTGTTCCCGCCAGCGCTCCCGGTCAGCTTCAGCAGATCCTCCGCCGCCGAATCGTCCGGCCACTCGGCCAGCGCCCGCAGCGCGGCATCGTGCGTCGCCGCGTCGGCGAGCCCGCCTCGCGCCGCCGCCAGCGCCCTGGCGCCGCCGACACGGCCCAGGAGATCGAGAATGACCGGCTTCAAGTCGCCCGGCGCCGTTGCCAGCGCCGGTGCCAACACATCCGCCGCCTCATTGCGGGCATTCTGGCGGATGGCGATGGAACTGATGGCCGCCGCCGTGGCCGTACGCATCGCCGGCAACTTTGCCCCGACGAGCACTTTCGCCAATTCCCCAAGATCCGCCGGCGAACCGAGCGTGGTGTACGCCCGGCCAAGTTCGCCAGCCACGGCATTGTCATCACACGCGGCGCCAAGTTTCAGCAGCGCCGGCATCGCCTTGATGTTGTTCCGCAGTGCCAGTACCGCAATCGCCGCCGCGGGCTGCGGTTTGCCCAGTTGATCGAGCAATGCTTGATCGGCCGCGGCGTCCTTGAATCTCGCCAAAGCAGCCTGTGCCAGCCTCCCATCCTCCCCGCCCTTGCCCGCCAGTTGCAGCAATACCGGCACTTGGCGCGCGCCGCCCAGCCGCCCGACGGTCTCGATGGCCGCCGCCCGCAGCGCCGCATCCGTGCTCTCCATCGCCTTGAGGGCCGCGACCAGAGCCGGCAGCTCGTTGCACGAGAGCAACAGGGTCGCCTGCACCGCCGGATCCAGACCGCTCAGTTCCGCAAGCACCGCCGCCCTCAACTCCCAGCCGCCAACCTCGCGCAAAATCTGGCAGGTAGCAAGCTTCACGCGGCTCTCGTTCGACTTCAGGTTCACCATCACGATTGACAACGCGCCCAACCTCTTCGCGAGGACCAGTCCGCGAAGTGCCGCCACGCGGGTCGCGTAATGCTCCGTGGACTTGAGCACGCCCGCGTACACGCCGGCGGCATCGGCGGCTTTTCCGCCCGCCAGCAGCCGGTCGGCACAGCGCAGAATCGCGTCGTCGCGCTGCCGCTTCAGCGCGTCGGGAACCGTCCCCTTGCGCAACGTATCCAGCGCCTCCACCGTGGCCAACTGCCCCAGCGCATAGATGGCCGCTTCCGCAATGTTCGCATTGGCATCCGACGCCAGCGGTGCGATGAGCGGCAGGGCCTGCACGTCACCGCGCGCTCCCAGCGTCAGCACCACGCCGGCCTTGAAGTCGCCCTCCAACTTCGGCAATACTTCGCGCAATGCCTGGTCGCATTTCGGCAGACTCTGCAGCGCAATCCGCGCCGGCGTCGCCAGCTCCTTGTCGCCCAGCAGCTTTACCAGGTGCGGAATCGACTGCTCCGAACCCACATGCCGCAACTGGCGGCAGACCCAGCCGCGGCAGTCCGTTGTTGCCTGCGGGCTATTCAGCGCCGCCAGCAGCTTCCCCTCAATGCCCGCGCGCTGCTCCAGCTTTGCCGAGCGAATCTCGGCCTCAATCTTCATCAGCGCCTGCCGGCTGTCGCCGAACTTGTACGCCAGCGCCTGCGTGTACGGATCTTCCTGGCCGTGTGCTGTGGCTGCGAGAAGGACGCAGACGATGAGCGATCCGACGGCGACAAGCGCAAGTTTCCCGGGTGCCACCTTGTTCGTAGTACCGCGTTTACGCGGTCTGACGAGCCGCCTGAAGGCGGTATTGCGAACGTGACCACGAAGCACGGCTTCCAGTAGACAAGCCGTGGCACCCAGAAGGGCAGGTCGGCAGATACGGGTGTTCTGTGTCGGCATGGGTGGTTCCTCCTACAGATGCCAGGGGCTGCGCATGGCGCGGGTGAGCAGTTGCGACGCGGCCGGGTCGCCGGCGATGGCTTCCTTCACATTGTCCCAGCGGATCTTCCGGCCGGTCAGCACGGCGATCAGGCTGATCTGCGTCACCGTGTCCGACAGCACCGCCGCGTCCACGCCCACGATCGTCGGCCTGCGATTGCGCACGCACTCGATGAAGTTCCCCTGATGGTGGCTGCTTTCATACAGATGGATGTCGTTCGGCCCGAGCTTCTCGCGCATCAGCGATTCCGGCTCGGTCCGCAGCCCGCCCCGGCTGATGTGTACCGCGCCCGTTTCGCCGACGAACGTGGTCAGGTCGCCGCCGGTGGTAAACGTGAAATCCTTGCCGTCGGCGAACTTGCCCCGCAGGTTCCACGCCGCACAGCAGTCAAACAGCCCGTCGCCGAATTCGCCGGTGCCTTCGTATTCCACGGGCACGGCCGCGGGCACATCTCCCAGGCCCCAGATCATGACGTCCAGCGGGTGCGCCCCCCAGCCGCCGAGAAAACCCAGGCAGTTGTCGGACACAAACCACGATCCGCCGGATGTGCAGCGGTCCGATGTATACGGCGAATACGGCGCCGGCCCGAGCCACATCTCGTAGTCCAGATCATCCGGGACAGGAATCGCCTTGGTCGATCCGCCTCCCTTGTTACCGCCCGGCGCCACCACATGCACGGCCTTGAGCTTGCCGATCCGCCCGTTCCGCACCAGTTCGCACCCGAAGCGGATGTGTGCCTGCGACCGCTGCTGCGTGCCATACTGAAACAGCCGGCCATAGCGATGCACGGCCGTGCGCATGGCGATGTCCTGCTCCATGCTCAGCCCCAGCGGCTTCTCGATGTACACATCCTTGCCCGCGCGCACCGCCATCAGCCCCGCCGGCACGTGCCAGTGATCCGGGGTGGCGATGATGACCGCGTCGATGTCCGTCCGTGCCAGCATCTCCCGCAGGTCGCCGTAGGTCTTGACGACGTTGCTACCATAGCGCTGGTTGAGGCGGTTGGCGTGGTTCTCCCGCCGGCTCTTGAAGCAGTCGCAGATGCCGACGTACTGCGTCAGCGGATGTCCCGCGGCCGCATTGAGCAGCCCCGAGCCCTGCCCGCCGACGCCGATCGAGGCGACGTTGACGCGGTTACTCGGGGCCGCCGCGCCAAACACGGACGATGGGACGATGATGGGCGCCGCCACCGCCGCGGCCGCGCCGAGAAACCTGCGTCGCGATAGTCTTGCAGCAGACGGTCCGACGACTGCGAAACATCCGATTTTCATGCACAGACTCCTTGCTGATCGCAGGTTACCGCCCCGACCCCGCCGTCTCGTGCGTTTCCGCCCAGTGGGGAAAATCGAATTCGCTAGCATCAGCACGGCAAGATGAAATTCACACCCTCCCGGAACCCTGCCGCAAACTTTTCCGCTCCCCACCCACCCGGTATATTGGTGCGGGGCTGGTGGATCCGAGTTAGTCGGCACCAGTCCCCAGACGGGAGTTCATAATGATGAATGGCGACATCGAACGATCATCCGCAGCCGGCCACGCGTCGCCGTTTGAGCGCATCCGTCGCGTGAACGCGGCCGGAAATGAGCATTGGTCGAGCCGGGACTTTGCGCAGGTGCTCGGGTATGCCGACTATCGCAATTTTGAGCAGGTGATCGACAGAGCCAAGATCGCCTGTTTCAACAGCGGGCAGCGGGTTGACGACCATTTCGTTGATATCACCGAAATGGTCGAGATCCTCGACCACATGGGAAGTACCGAGTTGGCGGCCAATTTGTTCCGTGCCACGCAGACGGAGGAAAAACTGCGGCGGGAGAAGATTGTCGGCAAGGCTCGTGCCAACCAAACCCACCGCGACGTTGGCGCGAAAGTCCGCCAGACCATTAGAGAACTGGGCGGTACAATGCCCGAGAATCTGCCCACCGCCGAGAGCATCAAGAAGTTGGAGACCAGAAAGAGAAAGCAGATCACCGGTAGCAAGGAGGAACCCAAACCGGATTAGCGCCAGGGATGCGAGATTCGCCCCGAGGTGCCCGCGACGCCGAAGCCGGAGAAGAATCTCGTGGCAGTGCATTGCCCGCGGAAGGACAGGGGAAGGTATATTGATGTGGGGGGTGGTCGATCCGAGGCGAAGGTCGTGGATGACGGCTTGGACGCATTCATGCTGCGAAGAAGCGACCGGTTGCAGCGAGGCGATGAACATGAACGCCAGAACGTTTACTGCCATCACGTTTGTGGTCGGTGTCGTTGCGGGGATCGTTCTCTGCGTATTCACCGAGCGTATCCGCAATGCACTCCCATTGGGCCGAGTCCATCGAGAGCAGGTGACGCTTACCAGCCTTTCGCCGGACGAGACTACACGCGTCCGCCTGGTCGAGATTCCTGCGGGGATGGTTGACCGGAACTTTGAACTGCGGGTCGAGAACCTCGCCGCACGGACGGTCACGACGGTGTTTCGCTCGCCGGACGAGGGTTTGCCTGAAGGTTCGGAACGGATCGTCTGGGCGTCTGACGGTTCACGATTCTTTCTGGTCGGACGCCGGTTCGTCGTCAACGATGCCGCCCGCCTGCCCACGGGCGAGAGCCTCTACCTTATGTACGACTTGGCCACGCATCGCACTTGGTGTAACGCCACTCAGCAGTCGCAGTTCCCGTCTTTCTCTCGGCAGGACGTTGAAAACACAGGATGGCAGCCCCAGTTTCAGCCCGCCAGCCGTCCCACAACACAGCAACACAGGCCCGACGCTGGCTTGTAGTTCCAACAGGCGCAAACGGGCGACTTGCATCTGCCACAAGCCTGGGCCATGGCCAATATCCACTCCCTAAAAATTCTCCGAATTCTCCATTGACATCAACCCTAACTATTAAGTACAATTAGAAATCGGTATGCTCTTTCAAATCCTCACCCTTTTCCCCGAGCCACCCCATGATCTCCCTTCATCTTCCTCCTGTTCCCTTCTCCACCGAACCCGATTCCTCCGAATCCACCACTTGCCTACTAGATTTGTCTGGAATAGTGCAAAACAGTGCAACGGAGAGCATTCGCACCACGCATGCTCGGAGTTCACGCTTCAGCGTGTCTTTCCTCAATACGCACCCTGCCATCCACCCGCCCGCCGGACCCAACGGGACCATGCAGGGACCCAACGGGACACCTTTGGGACCCATCGGGACCTCTTCGCGTCCCTTACAATGTGGCACCTGCCCCCGGCTGGGGGCTGGGGCAAAAGGGCCGACATCCACCCGGTAACATATCTTAACCTCCTCCCGGTCCACTTCCACCCGCTTGACCAGCGTGCGGATGATCTCCCGCCGGCCGGCCCAGTCGGCTTCGTGCAGGTTGTGCTTCACCTTCTCCGCGAAGCTGTCCAGATGGCCGATCACCAGCCGCATCTGGGCCTGCTGCGCCTCCCGGTCCTGCTCGGCCCTGGACTGCTCCTCCAGTCTCGCCAGGCGTTCCCGGAATGTCTTCAAACGTGTCTCAAACTCCTGCTTCTGCAATGTCCCCTCCGTGAAGACATCGATGAGGCGATCGATCTGCCGCTGCGTCTGCTGGATGCTCCGGCGCAGAGGCCCGTCCCCGGCGGCCGGCGGCTCCGGCTCCAGCCGCCTTTCGTACTCCCGGCGTACGCGCTCCGGCTCCTCCAGCAGGCCCTTGACATCCTCCCATACCGCCGCCTCCAGCCGGTCGGCCCGCACCATGGGGTTGGCGCAGACACGGCCCTGGTTATTAGTGCAACGATAGTAGTTATTCCCACACTCGTGCTTCTTGCCACACATACCGTAGCCACAGCACTTGCAGACCACCAGCCCCGACAGCAGATAATGCGTGCCCTCCCGGCGCTGGCGGCACAGACGCCGGTTCTCTGCCAGTTGTTCGGCCACCGCCGCGAACAGCGCCTCGTCCACGAACGCCGGCACCGGGATCAGGATCCAGCTCTGCGGGTCCGTGGCATAGAGGCTGCGCGCCCGCCGGGGCTGCTCGGCCTGGTTCCGCGCCGGCCGCGGCCGGGGCCGCCGCGGGCCCACCCGCATCCGCCCCAACGCCGCCTGGCCCTTGTAGGCCGGGTTCCGCAGCATGTCCCAGACCGTGCTGTGGTTCCACGTCGGCCGGCCCAGGGGCGAGGTGATCCCCTGTTCCGCCAGCCGCCGGCAGACCTGGCCGATGCTCAGCCGCTCCATCCCCACCCACTGGAAGATCTGCCGCACCACTTGCGCCTGCTCTAGCCGCACCTCGATCCGCGCCTGTCCCCCACCCTCCAGACGGCTGACATAGCGGTAGCCGTAGGGTGCCGTACCCAGGGCGCTGACGTTGCCCTGGCGGGCGGCGTGCAGCCGGCCCCGCCGGCTCCGTTCCATGATCTTGGCCCGCTCGTACTCCGCCACCATCCCCTGCACCTGCAAGAGCAGATTGTCTTCGGGGCTGCTCCCCAGCGGCCGGTTGAGGAACACCAGTTCCACGCCCTCGCGCTGCAGTTCCTCCACCAGCAGGAACTGCCAGGCGTAGCTGCGGGCCAGACGATCCGGGCTATGCACATACAGCCGGTCCAGCCCGCCCAGGTACGCCTGATCGCGCAGCCGCTCCAGGGCCGGACGGACGGGCGTCGAGCCGCTGAAGCCTTCGTCGAGGAACTCCAGTTCCGGCCGCAGGCTCAGGCCGTCCCGGGCGATGCGTTGCCGCAGGTCGGCCACCTGGCTGGCGATGGTGCCGGCCTGGCTCTGGGCGTCGGAGGAGACCCGTGCATAGAAGCCCACGCGCAATTCAGTTTGATTCATGTCAGCGACCTCCCGCGGCCGACCGCCGCGACGGCTGGGCCGGAGATTCCCTGGCGGGAACTGCGCCTACGCAGCGCTTTATCACCGGCAACAGAAGATCATACGCTCGAACCATCACCTGGCCCTGATCTCGGTGGGCCACGCAGTGGCGACAAATGCGCCACGGCGTTGACAACGAACGGGGATTGCGGCCATCCATGGCGGCCTCCCGCGTGCCTCCGCACGCATTCACGATCCCACCGGGCGGCATGGACGACCCGGCCGTCCACGCAGACGCGCCCGCAGGACGATAGCCTCAATTACCGGGGTAGGTGCCACATTGTTGGGGACGCTTTTTGGATCCGAAAAGGACGGGGTTCTGGACGCGGTTGTTTAGGACGAGCGCCGACCCCAGCCTCGGCCTCGGCAGTGAGCCCTTCATTCCTTGGGCACGATCTTCTTCCACTCACGATCGTGACGCGCGGCGTGGAGGACTCGAAATACAACAACCGCATCGGGACGGAACTTCCGCCCAGGAACTCCCCGCGTCTGGGTTCTTCTGATAGTCGGCCAGAGCGGCGTCCAGCGCCATCTTGTCGGCGTCCGTCAGTTCGCCGCCGTCGAGCCACACTTCACCGGCAAGCTCATCCAGTTTGGCCTGTACCGCAGCCAGTTCTTCGACGTTAAGCTTGGGCAATTCGTCAAGGATTTCGGTCATGCTCATAGGCCTACTATTGTACCTGTGAGGGAGCAGGCTGGACAAGGCGATTCTCCAAAGTGTTGCCGTCTGGGATCTGGAACCCGGGACAAGAGATGTGACGTATCGCCAACCCGACATCACGCGATGTACATCTTCTTCTTCCGCCCGGTGAGGTAGCTTTCCATCACGCACGACGCCAGCGACTCGCTGTTGGTATAGAACGAGATCCCCTTGGTCAGCCGCGTCAGTTGCTCGACGAAGCCCACCCACTCCATGCCCCAGTAGTCCTCGATCAGCGCGAAGGTCGAGATGCGGATGCCATCCCGCACCGCCAGCGCCGCCTCCTTCAGCGTGGCCACGGTGCTGCGCTCGTCCGGCGGATAGAGCAGGTACACGTAATCGCCCTCGACGTGAGCGGTGGGCTGGCCGTCGGTGATGATCAGCACCTGCTTGTTCTCGGCCGGGCGGCGTTTCAGCAGCCGGCGGGCCATCTGCAGGCCCATGTGCAGGTTCGTGAAATGCTGCGGCGCATCCTCGATCTGGTCGAGCTTCACCCGCAGCCGCACTTCATAGTCGTAGATGGACACCGGCTTGGGCATCGCCAGCGGCAGCAGCGCTTCGGGGATCCGGCCGGCGCCGGAATAGAAGCCAACGAAGTCCAGGCTGTCCTGGGGAAACCGCCCGCGCACCAGCGCCTGCATGGCCAGCGACACCTTCTTGGCGGCCAGGAACCGGCCGGCACGCATCATCGACCCGGACATGTCCAGCAGCACCACCGTGGAGCAGTTGGTCGTGCCTTCGTGGAGGTGCATCTCGAAGTCGTGCTCGGCCACGCGAATCAGCGGGCCGGCCGCGCCGGGCGCGGGCAGACCGTGCCGGCGCAGGGCGTTGCGCAGCGTCTCGTGCAGGTCGATCTCGGACACGTCGTCGCCGTACTGATAGGGCCTCGTGCCTTCGATGCGGTCGCCGCCGTGGCCCGCGGTGATCTTCACGTGGCCTTCGCGCTGGCCCTGCCGCAGGCCTTCAAAGACCTCGCCCAATGCCTTGATTTGCACCCGGGAGACGGCCCGCGGCGTCAGATGCACCTTCCCGTTGGCATCCTTCTCGATCAGGCCGTCTTCGATGAGCTTGGCCAGCAGCTCCGACTGCACGTTGTTCTTCGGGTCGCGCAGCATCTCCTCGATGGCCCGCATGGCCTGCTCGCCGTATTGCAGGATGAACTGCATGAGCTGGTCGAACCCGAAAAGCTTGTCGGGTGTCGGAAACTCGGAGCCGTCAAACTCGCCGTAGAAATATCGCATGGCGCGGGATTGTAGGCCACAAAAAAGAGATTAAACACGAAGGCACGAAGACACGAAGCGGTTTCTGGTGACTGGAAGACTCTTGTTCGCAGGCGTCACCAATTCAATCAATGGAAATTTGAAATCCGAAATTTGAAATTAGAAATTATCCCCATCGCATTTCGGTTG
>JBIOJL010000161.1:0-12223 GCA_044450885.1 Tepidisphaerales bacterium | reverse complement strand
GCCGTGAACTGCTCGCCAATGGCCACCAGCGGCAGCGTTGCCCGGCCGACGACATCGGTGCCGACATACATGGTGGCTTCGCCCGGGAGGATGACCAGCTTGGAGTCGTTGGTCAGCGTGGCCAGCCGGTAGACATGCGGCGTCAGCACGGGCACGGCCTTATAGAAATAGTCGGGTTTGTAGGTGGCCCGGGCGACTTCGATGATCTGTTCATCGTCGCGCCAGGGCACCGAGAGCTTGCGGTCGAGGTGGAAGGTGACGCTCTGGCCCTCGCGGACGGCCGGCGGCTGCTGCGGGCGCAGCTTGGACTGGCTCGCCAGGGGCGCATCCGGGTTCATGATCTCGTCCGACTGCACGAACGCGGCCGCGTCGTTGAAGCGGCGATTGGCTTCAAGCTTGTTAGAGGTGTTGAAGAGCGACTGGCCTTCGTTGCGGAGTTGCAGGGCCTGGCTGTAATTTGCGCCCGCGTCTTTGAGATTCAGGGTGCCGCCGTTCACCGTGATCTGGGCCTGCTTGGCCATGGCGACGTTGACCTCGAGGCTGGCCAGTTCCGGCGGGTTGGCGTTGAGCATCGGCTGGGCCGTGGAGAGCACCAGATCCACGCCGGTCCAGTCCTCGCCGCTCTGTTGGGTGATGGCGGCGATGTATTCAAGTGTGACTTCGGGCTTGTCCTTGGCCGCCCGGAGCTTGTATTGCGGGCGCCAGTTGGCGGCCGAGACGAGGTAGTTGAACTTCACCTTGCCGGCGGCCGCCTTGTCGCTGTCGATGACGATGACGGCCTCGCGGATGGTCTTGTCCGAACCCGTGGAGACCTTGCTCATCTCGCGCTGCAGGAAGCCCTGCTGTTCGGCCAGGGCCGCCAGCTTCTGCGCGAGCTGGGTGGATTGGGTGGCGCTGGTGCCGCGCGTCTCCATGATGAACTTCACCAGGGCGGTGATTTCCTCGGCCTTGAGCATGCCCTTTTCGGTCAGTTCCTTGAGCGAGCCGGCCGTGAATCCTTCGAGCTTGGCGAGCAGCGACACATTGGTCTCGATGGTCTGGCTCTGCTTCTGCAGGTCCTGTTCCTGTTGCTTGAGTTCCTTGATCCGCGCTTCCAGCTTGCGGACCTCCTCCTGGGTGTTTTCCTGCACGACGCGGGTCCGATAGCGCGTGCTCATCACGCGGATGCCGTCAGTGCTCTCGGAATAGAGCGAACTGACGACGGTTGACGGGGGCAGCGGGCCGACGACCAGTTCGACCGCGCCTTGCACGGCGGGTGTGTCCACCTCGCGGGTGACCAGGGCGTTGGAGGAATAGACCGTCACGGCGACGATGCGGCTGGCGGCATCGACGGACGGCGCTCCCGTGGCCGGCTTGGCTGCGGGCGGATCGGCCGCCCAGGCGGCGCTGAAGACACCAGCAACACAACGACGCAAACACTGACATGAATACGCATGGCTGGCTCCTTGTGGATATCAACGGCCGTTTCAGCTTACGTCTTCCGCGGCGGCAGCCAATAGCGGCGGTCGGGTTGTTACAAACCCTTTACGCGAGACACTCGCCTTGTCCGATAATGGATCATCGCCGGAGAGAAAGGCCCGATCCTTCCCCACCGTCCAATAAGAACGGGCCCCGGCGCGGCCAGTTCCCGAAACCGCCGCAACCGTTATCGGCCACTCTTCCGGCGCGTTTTTTTTCGCTAATGTCCGGCGCGCATCTCAAGTACCCCGTCTCGGCCAGACGATGACCTCACTGGTTTCGCCGCGAATTGTAATTGCCGCAAAGGCGACGCGCGACGAATGGACTTGCGAGAAAGGAGGTCGGGCATGAATGATTCGGGAGGCCCGCTTCAACGGGCTTCCGAAGGCTGCTGCGGAACGTGCCCTGATCCGTCAGCGAAGAAGGCCTTGTGTTGAAGGGAATGACACCGGGGTCCGCCGGACAAGCAGAACCGGCCACCCTCATCTCGAGTCGCGGTCCGCAGAATCGCGGCCGTCATGGAGAGACAAATGAGCAGAATAAACACAAATGTTACGTCACTGATCGCGCAGCGCGTCTTGAACAGGAACAACAATTCATTGAGCCAGAGCCTGGAGAGGCTGGGCACCGGCCTCAAGATCAACTCCGGCAAGGACGATCCCGCCGGGCTCATCGCCTCCGAAAACCTCCAGTCGGAAACGACCGGAATCAACGCCGCCATCTCCAACGCCCAGCGGGCCGACAACATCGTCGGCACCGCCGACGGTGGTTTGTCGGAAGTCAGTTCACTGATAACCCAGGTCCAGGGTCTGGTCAATCAGGCGGCCAACTCCGGCGGCCTGTCCGCCGCGGAAGTCTCGGCCAACCAGCTCCAGGTCGACTCGATTCTGTCGACCATCAACCGCGTTGCCTCGAGCACGAGTTTCCTGGGTATGCAGCTCATAAACGGCAACTACGTTTACACGACCGCCAACGTCAACGCCACGAACTTCTCGAGCGTCAAGGTCAACGCCGCCCGTCTGCCCGACAACCAGTCGGTCAACGTCGACGTCGCGGTCACCCAGTCGGCCCGCACCGGCACCGTCGGCTACACCGGCGGCGCGCTGGGCGCCGGCAACCCGGTCACGATCGAGATCGGCGGCAACCAGGGCACCGAGCAGGTTTCCTTCGCCGGCGGCACCACCGTCGCCCAGATGGTCACCGCCGTCAATGCCCTCAAGAACGCCACGGGAGTTTCCGCCATAAGTTCCGGCGGCGACCTCGGCCTCTATTCCACCGGGTTCGGCTCCGACCAGTATGTCAGTCTGACCACGCAATCCGGCACGTTCGTGCCGACGGCCGGCAAGGCCTACGGCCGCGACGCCACCGTCACCGTCAACGGCGCCGCCGCGACCGCCAAGGGCCTGGACGTGTCGTATCGCTCCTCCGATCTCGACCTGGCCATCACCCTCGGCACCGCGTTCAACACTGTCGGCAACGACAACTTCGACATCACCGGCGGCGGCATGAACTTCGCGCTCGCCTCGAAGGTGAACGAAGGCGGCAAGGCTTCCCTCGGCATCGGGTCCGTGACAACCGGCTCGCTCGGAGACGGCGCCACGGGCTTCCTCAACTCCCTGGCTTCCGGCGGGGCCAATTCCCTGAGCAGCGGCAACCTGATCACCGCCCAGAAGATCGTCGACAGCGCGGTTACGCAGGTCAGCCAGCTTCGCGGGCGCCTCGGCGCGTTCCAGAAGTTCACGCTGAGTTCGACGATCAACAGCCTCGGCGTGGCTCTCGAAAACGCTTCCGCGGCCCAGTCCGCCATCAGCGACACCGACTTCGCGGCGGAAACCTCCAACCTGACGCGGTCGCAGATCCTCAGCCAGGCTGCCGGCACCGTGTTGGCACAGGCCAACTCCACGCCGCAGATGGCCCTGACGCTTCTCAAGAGCGCCTGATCGTCTCCGTCGGCGTTAGCCTGAGCGGCAATTAGGCTGTTCTTTCTTGCAAGTCCGACACCCCCGGGAACGCCCCGGGGGTGTTTTCTTTGTTGGGGTTTCCAGGCCCGGATCCGGCATGCGGGGCATTTGAGATTTGAGATATTTGAGATTTGAAAGCTGAAATCTCATCAAATCTGAAATCTGAAATCTGAAATCTGAAATTCACCCGTCTTGGCGTATGATGTCCGCCGATATGCCTCCCGCGCCCGTCCCCGACTCCGCGCCCAGATCCATCGTTCCGGGTGCGCGCGGCGCCCTCATTCTGCTTCTGCTCATCAACCTGCTCAACTACATCGATCGCTTCATCCTGGCTGCCGTCGAGCGTCCCATCCGCGACAGCCTGCTCAGCGGCGATCCCAACCCCATGAAGAAGACGGGCGGGCTGGCCACGGCTTTTCTCGTCACCTACATGCTGGCGGCGCCGGTCTTCGGGATGCTGGCCGACCGCTTCTCCCGGTGGCTGCTGGTCGGCATCGCCGTCATTCTCTGGTCCCTGGCCGCCGGCGCCACCGGGCTGGCCACCATCTTCCCGATGCTCGTGCTGGCCCGCGTGTTTGTCGGTGTCGGCGAGGCAGGCTACGGCCCGACCGCCCCCACGCTCATCGCCGACTACTACCCCATCGAGAAGCGGGCTTCGGTGATGGCGTGGTTCTACATGGCCGTCCCGCTCGGCGTGGCATTGGGCTACGGCATCGGCGGGTTCATGGAAGCACGCCTGGGCTGGCGGTCCGCGTTCTTCGTAACCGTCATTCCCAGCATCATGCTCGGGGCCATGGCATTACGCCGCAAAGACCCGCCGCGCGGCGCGTCCGATAAGACCAGCGTGACGAAGAAGGCCTCGATAGCCGATTACCTGCACCTGCTGCGCATCCGGTCATATCTGCTCGACACGGCCGGCATGACGGCCCTGACTTTTGCGATCGGCGGGATTTCCTGGTGGATGCCCGCCTATCTCGAATACCGCAAAGCCGGTTCGCTTGCCCAGGTCAACATGCTCTTCGGCGGCATCACCGCCCTTGGCGGCATCATCGCCACGCTGCTTGGCGGGTTTGCCGGCGACAGACTCCGTCCCCGTTTTCCCGGCTCCTATTTCCTCGTCTCGGGAGTCGCCATTCTTATCTCCTGCCCGCTCATACTCCTCATGCTCATCACCCCGTTCCCGTCCTGCTGGGTCGTCATCTTCTTCAGCGTGTTCTTCCTCTTCTTCAACACCGGCCCGTCAAACACGATCCTCGTCAACGTCACCCGCCCCGCCGTCCGCGCCACCGCGTTTGCGCTCAACATTCTCCTTCTCCATGCCCTGGGCGACGTGATGTCGCCGCCGCTGCTCGGCGGCATCATCGAGAGCACCCCGGCCAGGGACAACTGGAACATGGCCTTCGTCGTGGTCGCCGCAGTCACTTTCATCGCGGGCATCCTCTGGCTCCTGGGCATTCCCCATTTGAAAAGGGACACCGATGCCGCACTGGCGTGATGCACGCCGTATAATCTCGCCCCATGCTCCGCTCTCCCACTTCCGACGTTCGCCGCCTTTTCCTCACCCGCTGCATCCGCATGTTCGCCTACGGAATGCTTTCGCTCGTTCTGATTCCCTACCTCGCCGCCCTCGGGCTCTCCGCCAGGAAGATCGGCCTGCTCTTCGCGCTGACCTATGCGGGCGACATCCTCATCTCGCTGTGGCTGACCACGTCCGCAGACCGCCACGGCCGGCGGCTGACGCTCATTGCCGGCTCGCTGCTGATGATCTTCGCGGCCGCCTTCTTCGCCGGCGTGGGGCATTTCCTGCTGCTGCTCGTGGCCGCCACCATCGGCGTCATCAGCCCCAGCGGCTACGAGGTCGGGCCATTCCTGGCGGTGGAGCAGGCCGCCCTCACACAGGTGCTGCCCGATGACCGGCGCACGCACGTTTTCGCCTGGTACAACCTCGCCGGCTCGCTGGCCACGGCGGCCGGTTCCCTGGTCGGCGGGCTGCTGGCCAGCGCTGCCGAGCGTGCCCGCTTTCACGGCGCCAACGTCCAGCGGCCCGTGGTCATCGCCTACGGCCTGCTGGGCATCGCGCTGGCCGTGTATTTCGCCCGGCTCACGCCGGCGATCGAGGTCCCACCAGCCACCGCGCCCCGCAAGTCCGCCATCGGGCTGCATAAATCCCGCGGCGTGGTGGCACGTCTGTCGGCACTTTTCGCCCTCGACGCCTTCGGCGGCGGCTTCGTCATTCAGTCACTGCTGGTTGCGTGGTTCATCCAGCGGTTCGGTCTGGGCATGGCCTGGCTTGGGGGCCTGTTCATGGCGGCCAACGTGCTCGCCGGTCTTTCCAGCCTCTGGGCCGCGTCGCTGGCCCGGCGCTTCGGCCTGATCAACACCATGGTCTTCACGCACCTGCCATCCAACATCCTGCTGATTCTCGTCCCGCTTATGCCCAACGTCTGGCTGGCCATAGGCATTCTGCTGGTGCGGTTCAGCATCAGCCAGATGGATGTGCCGACGCGGCAGTCGTATACGGTGGCCGTTGTCGATCCCGACGAACGCTCGGCCGCCGCCGGCATCACCGGCATTGCCCGTTCGGTCGGCGTTTCGTTCTCGCAACTTCTTGCCGGTTGGGTATTGGCACATGCCTCGCTGGCCGCCGCCCCGTTCTTCATCGCCGGCGGCTGCAAGATCGTCTACGACCTGCTCCTCTACCGCAGTTTCGTCCGCCACAAACCGCCGGAGGAGACGCGCGGTGGTGGTCGGTGATCAGTGGTTGGTGATCAGTGATCGGTGATCGGTCTTGCCCACCACGGATCACCGATCACCGATGACCGATCACCCGATCACCGCCCCGCATGGACTATCCCCCGCCGTCCGCTACACTTCCCTCGCGCCCATTCCCATGTACCTCGCCCACTCCAGCACCGGTGTCGCCCTCTCGCTCACCACGGCCGGGTTCTGGGCGCTTTCGCCGATGTTCATGGCCAGCGTCGGCCGCCGCATCGGGTCCTATCACACGAATCTCCTGCGCCTCGTGATCGCAGCGCTGGCCCTCTGCCTGTTCGTGCTGCCCGGGTATCTGCTGATGCACGGGCCGGCGCATCTGCCCACCCGGCCGCAACTGGCCTGGGTGCTCGCGTCGGGGATTGCCGGCATGGTCATCGGCGACATCTTCTTCTACGAAACCCTGGTGATTGCCGGCCCGCGCCGGGCGGTCAAGCTCAACACGCTGGCCCCCGTCTTCGCGATTTTCCTGGCTTGGTTCATCAATGGCGAGCACCTGTCCGCGCGCGTGCTGGGCGGCGCTTTGCTGGTCATCATCGCCATTATGTATGCCACCTTCCGCCAGACCACGGCCGCCGTGGATGATGAACCGGCCGCCCGCGGCGAACCGGCGCGCATGGGCCTGGCCGGATTTCTCTGCGGCGTGGCTTCGGCATTCTGCGTCGGTCTGGGTTCGGTCCTTCAGCGAAAGGCGTTTCAATCCACCCCGGAACTGCCGCTCGATCGGATTGTTGCCACTGTCATCCGCGTCGGCGCTGCGGCCGGCATCATGTGGGTCTGGCCGGTGATTCGCGGCCAGGCGCCCGCCGTTCTGCGCCACATGGGCAATGCCCCGCTCCGATCGCGCATGCTCGCCGGCGTCGTCTTTGGGCCGCTCGGCGGAATGCTCTGTTACATCTCGGCGCTCAGCCTGATCGAAGCCGGACTCGTCAGCACGCTGGTTGCCGCCAGTCCGCTGATCACCATTCCGGTCATGGCCGCCAAGTACCGCATCCGCATCGGCTGGGACATCGTGCTGGCGACTGCTGTCGCCGTGGCGGGCGTGGCCATCGTGTCAGTGCGGTGATCCGAGGCTCGATATCGGACCAGATGATCGCGTGACACGGTCTCGCGTGCCCGCGTACGGGATGGGCAGTCATGTGCCTACGTTCGGATCATTGCCTAGATGCGCGGATTCCGGGCGGCCGATGGCATCGGTTTCTCATATCGAAATCCCGGCATGCGGGTCTGGCATCGGCTTTGCAGCATATGTTTCGAACAACCCGGCTGTGGTCGATTTGCAGGAATATCGAAACCACCGTGTCGGCTGATCGTTCGGCCGCGAAGGGTCTTGTTCAACGAGGCCTAAGGAGCAGGTATGAGGGTTGCAGGAATCCCAACCGGTTGGCGGCCGCTGTTGCTGGCGGCAGCGTTGGCCGTCACCATATCGACCTCCGTACGCGCCGCGAGCGCGGACACTCCGGCAACCCGGCCGGTGACTCAGCGCGCTCCCACCTTCACACCGGACCCGTCAGGATTCAGCGGCGGATCGACCGAGCCTCTCTTCACGCCCAATGCGTATCTGACGGGCTGGCCGACCGGCACGGGCGATCCCATCAAGGGTGACTGGAAACCGTATGCCGGCGACAAGCCGACTCTCGATGAGGTTGCCAAAGTCGCAACCAAGGGCTTCTATTCCATCAACCTCGCCTGGATGCTCATCTGCGGCTTCCTCGTCATGTTCATGCAGGCCGGATTCGCTCTCCTGGAGACCGGCCTCTGCCGCGCCAAGAACGCGGCCCACACCATGTGGATGAACCTGATGGTCTATTCCCTGGGCATGACCGGGTTCTTCTTCTGCGGCTATGCACTCATGTGCGGCGGCGCCAACGGCACTGCCATCGGCGGGCCGGGTACGCTGGGCGGCATCCCCGGCAACGCCGACATGTTTACGGTCGGGTCGGCTGTCACCATCGGCTCCGTAACCGACAGCGGCTGGGGCCTCTTTGGCAAGACCGGCTTCTGCCTCACTGGCAAAACCTACGATGGCATGGCCGTCGCGTTGTTCCTGTTCATGATGGTCTTCATGGACACCACGGCGACCATCCCAACCGGCGCGCTGGCGGAACGTTGGAACAGCAAGAGCTTCTTTTTCTTCTCCCTGGCCATCGGCGCCTTCATCTACCCGATCTACGGCTGCTGGGTCTGGGGCGGCGGCTGGCTGTCGCAGCTCGGCTATCGCGCGGGTCTGGCCCATGGCGTGGTCGACTTCGCCGGCTCGTCGGTCGTGCATCTCCAAGGCGGCGCGCTGGCCTTCATCACCTGTCTGCTCCTGGGCCCGCGCATCGGCAAGTACGATGAGAACGGCAAACCCCGGCCGATCCTCGGCCACCACATGCCGATGGTGATTCTCGGCACCTTCATCCTGGCTTTCGGCTGGTTCGGTTTCAATGCCGGTTCCTCGCTGGCCGGCACCGACGGGCGCATCGGCGTCATCGCGGCGAACACGATGCTGGCTTCCGGAGCGGGGGCTGTGACGTCGTGCGTATACATGTGGATGAGGTTCGGCAAGCCCGACCCCTCCATGTGCTGCAACGGCATGCTGGCCGGTTTGGTTGCCATCACCGCCTCCTCGGGCTTCGTGGCGCCCTGGGCCGCGTTCCTGATCGGCGGCATTGCCGGTCTGCTGGGCGCGTGGAGCGTGTTCTTCATCGAGAACATCGGCATCGACGATCCGGTCGGGGCGATCTCGGTTCACGGCGTCAACGGGGCCTGGGGCATGTTGGCCCTGGGCCTCTTCGCGGACGGCACCTACGGCGCCGGCCGGAACGCGGTCGGCTTCTCCGAGTACATGGGCATCGCCGGCAAAGGCGTCACCGGGCTGTTGTACGGTGACTCCAGGCAGTTCTTCGCCCAGGTCATCGGTGTTGCCACCTGCGTCGCCTGGAACGTCGCGGCGGGCGGCGCGATCTTCTTCATCCTCGGCAAGATGGTGGGCAACCGCGTGCCCCCGGAAGTCGAGATCGCCGGCCTGGACATCCCCGAGGTCGGCGCTCCCGGTTACCCGGAGTTCATCAGTTCCGCCTCGCCGGAGAACGTCTCCGCCGCGGACATCTACGACGCCCGGTCCAGAATCCCCCAGGTAGCGGCCGCGAGCCCCTCGTGAACGCTCGGCGCGTGGCCGGAAGTTGGTTATCCTCCCCACGGGCGCCTCAGTGAGGCGCCCGTGGTTCTAAGGGGACAGGCGCCTTTCAGTCAAAGGTCCAGGAACACAAGGAGACGCACATGCAGATGATCGAAGCCATCATCAAGCCGAACAAGCTTGACGCAGTCAAGACCGCCCTGGCAAAGACCGGACTCCACGGCGCCACCGCCATCGAGTGCAAGGGATTCGGCCGGCAGATGGGCCACACCGAGCGCTACCGCGGCAGCAAGATGGACGTGGCGTTCGTGCCCAAGGTCCTGCTGAAGATCTGCGTGAGGGACGCCGACTGCGACAAAGCCGTCAAAACCATCGTCGACACCGCCCGGACGGGCGAAGTCGGCGACGGGAAGATCTTCGTGTTCCCGATCGGCCGGGTGATACGCATCCGCACCGGCGAGACCGACGACGCCGCGATCTGATCCTACGCTCGCCTGGCCGGCAGCCTCGGCAGCGGCGGCAGTTCCGCCTGGGCATATTCGAGGATCAGGCGGTTGACTTTCGCCGACTGTTCATCGTGGACCCACGATCCAGATTCCTCGACGACCTCCAGCCGGCACTGCCGAGCGATGGCGACCAGGCGCACGCTGTGCTCGACCGGCGTCGGTCGGGCCTGTTTTCCCCAGATCAGCAGCAGCGGGACCTCGGCCCTGGGCAGCCACTTGAGGATCGACGAATCCAGATAGCCGGTGACCAGGCTGGCGTAGGGGTGGATCGAGCCCCGCCGCTGCGAGTTCTCCACCAGCCGCTGGATCTTCGCGCGAGTCACGGCGCGCGGGTTCCAGAAACATTGCCGCAGGTAGATCTCGATCTCGGCCTCGCCGGCCATGGTGTCGTAGAATCCGCCGCCCAGCGTCGGGCTGCTCATCAGGAAGCGGCGAATGGCCGCCACCCAGCGGGGCGAGTCCATGCCGACCGGTTCGGAACGGGGACAGATGAAGCACAGGCGGCTGAACAGGTTCGCCCGCCACGCCGCCACTTCGCTGACGTAGGCGCACGACAGGCCCGAAGAAACGACCAGCGCCGGTTTGCCCACGACTTCGCGGAGAAAGTCGAAGATCAGCTCGACGTAGTGGGCCGCCTTGTATTTGATGTTGGGCGCGTCGCTGCCGCCGAAGCCCAGGAGATCGACTGCGTAGACGGTGAAATGCCGCGCCAGCGGGTCAAGATTCCGCTCCCACTCTTCGAGGCTGGCCCCGGGATAGAGGTTGTGGATCAGCACCAGCGGGTCGCCCATGCCCTTGCGCTGGTAGTGGACCTTGCCGTGATGCCATTTGTAGTAATGGGAGGCCATGGAGCCTATTTCACGCAATAATCGACCAGCCGGGCGATCTCGCTGCGCAGGTCCTTGCGATGCACCACGAAATCCACGAAGCCGTGCTCGCGCAGGAACTCGGCGCGCTGGAAACCTTCGGGCAGTTCCACCTTGATCGTGTTCCAGATCGTCCGCGGGCCGGCGAAGCCGATCAGCGCCTTGGGCTCGGCGATGATGAAGTCGCCCAGCATGGCGAAGCTGGCCGTCACGCCGCCGGTGGTCGGGTCGGCCAGCAGGCTGATGAAGAGCAGCCCCGCATCGTCAAGCCGCGCCAGGGCGGCCGAGGTCTTGGCCATCTGCATCAGCGACAGCGTCGACTCCTGCATCCGTGCCCCGCCCGAGCAGCTTACGATCACCAGCGGTAGCTTCTCCGCCACGGCCGCCTCGATCGTCAGCGTGATCTTCTCGCCCACCACCGAGCCCATCGAGCCCATCATGAAGGTCGGGTCCATGACCGCCATCATCAGCGGCCGGCCCTTGATGAACGCCTTGCCGCAGACCACCGCATCCGGTTCGCCGCTCTTCTTCTGTTCCGAGGCCAGGCGATCGGTGTAGGTCTTGCGGTCGACGAATTGCAGTGGATCGACCGGCCGGATGTCGGTGAACATCTCCTCGAAGCTGCCCGGATCGACGAGCTGCCCGACGCGGGTGCGGGCCGCAATGCGGAAGTGATACTGGCAGTTGGGGCAGACGTTCAGGGCCTCTTCCACGACCTTGCGGAAGAGCATCTCGCTGCACTCCGGGCAGCGCAGCCAGAGGCCCTCGGGAATGCCTTCGCCGAGCTTGGGGGCGACGTTTTCAGGAGACGGCGTCTGGGTCATAGACAGGCCATTCTATACGATGGGGCGTGGGGGAGAAATGCCGGGGACGGAATGACGAAATCCGAATTCCGAATGACGAGAGAATACCGAATGAGGCAATGACGAATGCCGGGCAACCGCGTCTTATTGGTGATTCGGGCTTGGGCATTCTCTCGTCATTCGTCATTCCTCATTCGTCATTTGCCCAGAAGCCTCCGCCTCAGTTCCGCGATCGCCGCGCCCCGGTCCGCATGGTCGAAGATTGAACTGCCGATCACGAACCAGTCCACCCCGGCCGCGCGGGCGATGCCGATGGTGTCGTTGTTCATGCCGCCGTCGATCTCGATCCGCTGGTTTGGCCGGAGCCGCTGTTTGACGGCCTTCACCTTGGACAACTGGTCGGCCATGAACTTCTGCCCGCCGAAGCCGGGCTCGACGCTCATGATGAGGATCAGGTCCACATGCTCCATGGCCGGCCAGATCGCGTCGATGGGCGTGCCGGGTTTGAGCGTGATGCCCACATGACACCCGAGCTTGCGAATCTCCTTGGCCGCGGCCGCCGGATCGGGCGTGGCCTCGACGTGAAACGTGATGCAATCCGCCCCGGCCTTGCGGAATGCCGGCGCATATCGCACCGGCTCGTCGATCATGAGATGGACGTCGAGATACGCCTGCGTCCCCTTGCGCAGCGACGCCACGACCGGCACGCCGATGGAGATGTTGGGCACGAGATGGC
>JBIOJL010000160.1:0-12253 GCA_044450885.1 Tepidisphaerales bacterium | reverse complement strand
TGAGCCATCACCACGTCAGTGGCACTTTACAGTCGACCGGGCGTACTTGCTTCACGGCTCGGGGCGAGATTTCTGGGGCTTTCTCGATCCGTCGAACGAGGAACACCTGGATTTCCAGTCGCCCGTTCGCCAGTTCCTCCGCCTGAGACACAGCCGGGAGGGTGTCGAAATTCCAAGCATGGGCGACGGTGACGGGAATCACTCCCTTGCCAAATTGCTCGCCCGCCGCGACGACGGGTCGGCTGTCTTCAAGATCGTCTATGCATCACGCGGAGGCGAGCGGCCCGGACAGGAGGACATGCGCACCTTTTTGCTGTACCGATCGCCGAACGGAAGATGGCAACTTGCGGCAACGGATATCGGCCACGAGGGTGGTACGCCGCACACCCGGATGGGATTGAATATTTCGCGGGACATGCGCGTGGACTGGGGCACCGGCCGCGGCGCTGCGCCGTTCACCGTGCATATCTCGGAATCGTATTCGTATTGGGTGAGTGGGGATGACATCCGCCAGGCCGATTACGATTACACAACCCAACGCGACGGCGTGCTGGAGGGCGCATTTCCAATGCAGTTGAAAATGTCTCCCGGTCAGTACGCAATTTCCGATGGCTCAGAAACGCTCAAATCGCTGGCTGGGAGGCTCTCGTCATACCACTCCAATTGGGTGAAATTTGCGGAATCGGTTCCAACCAAGGAAGAGGCAAAGCGCCAAGTTGACGCATGGTGGTTGGAGGCATTGATGCGTGCCAATCCTGGAATTCAGGCCGACGCGCCGGTCGCAAAGGGAGGTCACATCGCGGTGCCCGACGTGGGCGCGACGGCCAACGAAGTATCCGAGCAGTTTGACCGCCGATTCGTGAAGAGACATTTCTAAAGGGACGGGTTCATTGTTTGCGCGCCCCTCGACGATCCCGTGGGACGCGGCCGCCTTGCCTCCATTACCGCCGCCGCACCAACGTGTTAAGCGGAGAATTCTATCCAACCCAAGTGCCGGAAGAAGAGCCATTGGGGACATGAAGCCGGGACGTACCTGGTTTCATCGTGTTTCCTTCTGTTGCCTTGCGTGCGTCCGCCCGTCGGGGCGGAGGATGTGGCCGAGCTTCGGCCAAGCGGCCGTCTGCATCACGCGGGGGAATGATACGGGATCGCGCGAATCAAGAGGCGAGCATCCTCGCGGGACAAAACCACCGGACGATTCACCATTCAGGAAGGCCAGCGAGGACGCTGGCCCTACTGGGAAACGGCGGTTTCGGCGAAACGGCCCCACCTCGACACTTGAGCCCGACGGCGGCAAACCGTATCCTCGGCCGCATGACAGACGTTTCTTATCAGCAGTGTATCAACCCGGCCTGCAGCGCCACCTACGGGATCGACGAAGTTCGCGTGGCCTGCGGGAAGTGCGGGTCTCTTCTGGACGTGAAGTATGAGTGGAACCGCATCGCCATGCCACGGTCGCTGGGGTTCTTCGAGCACCGCTGGTCGACCAAGGGGAGCGGCGTCGAGGGACGACTCGACTTCTCGGGCGTCTGGCGGTTTCGGGAACTGCTGCCGTTTTATCGCACCGAAGAGCAGATCGTCACCATCGGCGAAGGCCGGACGGTCCTGCAGCGGGCGGACCTGCTGGCCAAGGCGGTGGGGATGAAGGCCGGGAATCTGATGCTCCAGTACGAGGGGCTCAACCCGTCGGGCAGCTTCAAGGACAACGGGATGACGGCCGCGTTTACGCATGCGCGGATGGTGGGGGCCAAGCGGGTGGCGTGCGCGTCGACGGGGAACACGTCGGCATCGCTGGCGATGTTCGCGGGGCTGGCGGAGATCCAGGGCGTGGTGTTCATCGGCTCGGGGAAGATCTCCTTCGGCAAGTTGTCGCAGGCGCTGGACTACGGGGCGATGACGCTGCAGATCAACGGCGATTTCGATGCCTGCCTGCGGCGGATCCGGCAAATCGCCACCGATCCGCGCATGGGCATCTACCTGATGAACTCGGTGAACCCGTTCCGGCTGGAGGGGCAGAAGTCGATCATGTACCGCGTGCTGGAGGCGCTGGACTGGCAGCCGCCCGACTGGGTGCTGGTGCCGGGCGGGAACCTGGGCAACTGCTCGGCCTTCGGCAAGGCGTTCACGGAGCTGCGCGAGCTGGGTCTCATCAAGCGCATCCCGCGGCTGGCGATCATCAACGCGGCCGGGGCGAACACGCTGCACCGCGTGTTCAACCAGAAGCTGCTGCGCTGGAACGGCGGGCACTACGACCAGACGGTCATCAGCAAGCTGTACGCGGCCATGGACGAGGGCCAGGAGAACGCGCACACGCTGGCCAGCGCGATCGAGATCAACCGGCCGGTGAATCTGCCCAAGGCGCTGCGGGCGCTGGAGGTCATGAACGGCGTGGTGGCCGAGGTGAGCGACGACGATATTCTGGAACATCGCGCCATGGTGGCGCGGTACGGTTTCGGCTGCGAGCCGGCCAGCGCCGCCAGCGTGGCCGGGCTGCACCAGTTGCGCGAGCGCGGGATCATCTCGCCGGACGAGCGGTGCGTGTGCATCCTTACCGGACATGAGTTGAAGGATCCTAATATCACGGTGAAGTACCACACCGGCGTGGACATGAAGACCGTGCAGGACCTGGCGCCGCGGAGCGAGCCGCACGGCAAGCTGAGCAACCCGCCGGTGCAGGTGGAGGATGACCTGACGGCGATCGTCAAGGCGCTGGGGCTGAACCCGGAGCTGGTGAAGTCGATGGCCGAGCCCGTGAAGGGCGGCGTGCCGGTGACGGAGTACTAGCGTAGGGTCCGCACTGCGGACCGTTTTTCACGAATGCGCGCGGCGTTGGAATTCTGACGGAATGGTCCGCGATGCGGACCGTACAACTTAAACACGAAGTCACGAAGACACGAAGCGGTATCTGGTAATTGGGCTGCCTTCGTTGCAGGTGCAACCAGTCTGATCAAAAAGAAACTCAGTAAAGATCTACATCGCAAGCTCAGTCGCCAATACCATGCATTGCTTCGTGTCTTCGTGTTCTTCGTGTTTAATCTGCCTTGGTTGCGGCTATGCCGCACTGGGGTATACATCCAAGACTTCTCACCTTCATAAGGATTGACCCCATGATTGACATTGCGATTACCGGAGCGGCGGGACGGATGGGGCGGCGGCTGGTGGCGCTGGCCAAACAGGATGGCGCATTCCGCGTGGTCGGCGCGCTGGAAGCGCCCGGGCATGTGTTTCTCGGGCACGATGCAGGGACGCTGGCCGGCGTCGGGCCGCTCGGCGTGCCGGTGACCAGCGAACTGACGGCGCCGGCGCAGGTGCTGATCGACTTCACGGTGCCGGCCGCGACGCGGCAGTTTCTGGCCCTCTGCCGTTCGCGCAAGATCGCGCACCTCATCGGCACGACGGGACTTTCACTGGCCGACCACGCGCTGATCGACGAGGCGGCCAGGGAGATTCCGGTGCTGCAGTCGCCGACGATGGCGCTGGGCGTGGCCGTGCTCTATCGCCTGGCGGCCGAGGCGGCGAAGTTGCTTGGCGACGAATACGACATCGAGATCGTCGAGGCGCACCATCGCTTCAAGAAGGATGCCCCCAGCGGCACGGCGCTTGGACTGGCCGACGCGATCCTCAAGGCCGTTGGCAAGACAAGGGAGGCGCTGAAGTACGAGCGGCACGGCGATGATGTGACACGGAAGAAGGGCGAGATCAGCATGCAGGCGCTGCGGATGGGGGACGAGGTGGGGATGCACACGGCGTATTTCGGGGCGCTCGGTGAGCGGCTGGAATTGACTCACCGGGCGACCTCGCGCGATACCTTCGTGCTGGGCGCCCTGCGGGCGGCCAAGTGGCTGGCGGAGCAGAAGCCGGGGCGATACCGCCTGGCGGACGTGCTGGGGATTTGACGCGGTCCCGGCGGGGCCGACGAATGTAGCCACGGGTGGAGCGTACGGCCGCCAAGCGGCCGGAAGCGTAACCCGTGGAACACGGTTGGCGGCTCCCCGGCCCCAGCGGGGCCGACGAATGTAGCCACGGGTGAAGCGAACGGCCGCGCCGCGGCCGAACGCGGAACCCGTGGGAAACGGACATTCACGATCCTCCTCTCGCCCCGGCGGGGCGAAGGAAGTTCTCACGCCGAAGAAAGGACGAAGATGCCCGGCACATATTCACAACTTCTGTTCCACGTCGTCTTCAGCACGAAGCATCGCGAGCCGTGGATCTCAGCCGAGGTCGCGGAGCGTCTTTACTCGTACATCGGCGGAATCGTCCGGGCAGAGAAGGGCGTGCTTTACGACATCGGCGGCGTGGAAGACCATGTCCACATGTATCTTCGGTGGCGAACGGATGGATCGGTGTCGGACTTGATGCGCACGGTGAAGGCGCGGTCGTCGAAGTGGATTCACGACACGTTTCCTTCGCAGGGCGCGTTTGCGTGGCAGGAGGGGTACAGCGCGTTTTCCGTGAGCAAATCGCAGGAGGGGGCGGTGAAGAAGTACATTGCCGGGCAGGCGGAGCATCACAAGAAGGGAGACTTCAAGTGGGAACTGCTGCGGTTGCTTGCCGCACACGGAATCGAGTTCGACGAGCAATATGTGTTTGCTTGATCCGTCGCCTGTCGGGGCGCTTCCTCCGCCCTTCGGGGCGGGTCCCTCGGATGAACCCTTTCCACGGGTTGCGCTCCGCCCGCCTGGCGGCGGGCGGCGCTACACCCGTGGCTACAGGCCTCGGCCCCGCCGGGGCCGGGGAACGCGATGCCAGTGGGGCGTAACGGGGGCACAGGCGCGGGACTGCCCGGCCCCGGCGGGGCCTACGATTGTAGCCACGGGTGAAGCGGGCGGCCGCATCGCGGCCGGACGCGCAACCCGTGGATGGCAGGGCGTTCTCCCTTTGCCCCGGAAGGGAAGGGGCAAAGGAAGTTCGGCAGGCGCGAAGGGTACGTCGTTGCGACGAGGGGCGATTCCTTCGCCCCGACCGGGGCGGGACGTTCGACGCATTCGTCCTCCACGGGTTTCGCTCCGCCCGCCTTGCGGCGGGCGGCGCTGCACCCGTGGCTACAGGCCTTGGCCCCGCCGGGGCCGGGGAGTATCCGGCGCCGTTTGCAGCCACAGGCCCAAGTGTTTGCGCCGGGCGGCATCCTCGGCGGCGAGGAAGGTGTCGCGGAACGGGGACTGGGACTCGCGATCGACCCGGAGCGTGCCCTGCTTGAGCAATTCAATGGCAATATTGCGGTCGTTTATGTACACATGGGCCCGCAGTGTGCCTGATGAATCGCGCGTGGATTGCGGTTCCAGACGCAGCAGGACCTCGCGGCCGGCGACGGTTTTCTCAAGCCGCCGCTGGGCGAGACGGGCGAAGTCGCCATCGCGCGGCGGACGCGTCGCGAGCAGCGCCAGGCGCGTGCCGTCGGGAAGCAGAAGCGAGTTGGCGCCGGCGGCGTGGACGTTGGCAACACGCGCGCCTTGGTAGCGCCAGACGTCGTCGGGCCGGGTTGCGCCGGCCAGCCAGCAGCGCCGGCGATCGGTCGCCGACACGGTGACCACGCCGGCCAGGAGCGCCAGCGAGATGCCGACCGCCAGCCACCATCTCCGGCGGGCCAGGCGGGCGAGGCCTCGATACGTGTCGGCGCGAGATGTACTCATGGGGACGCTCTGCGGCACAATCTATCAGTTTCCTTGCAGCGTGAGAAGACTTCTGCCACCTGCTGCCGCCTGCCACTACGTGCCTCCGTGCCTCAATCCCTGGTTGCGGCCATGCCGCGCTGGGTTACTTCGGCTGCACCAGCGTGATGTTCGGCCGGGGTGCGGACTTCATGCCCTCGCCCAGCCAGAAGCCAGTGTGCGGCGGCTGGTTGTAAGCCACGTTCTGCCAGGCGATCCCCAGGCGGTACACCGGGTCGTGCATCAGGGTGTAGATGCGATAATCGGTCGGATAGGTCGTGGTGTAAATGCGCAGCTCTTTGTTGTCCGTAGTCCGCCAGATCACCTCTTCGCGCCAGTCGCCCAGGATGTCCGCCGACAGGCAGGGCGTCGCCTTGGTGCCGTTGTTGGCGGCGCAGCCTTCCGCGGTCATAATCGTCTCCTCGGTGCTGGTCTCCCAGTTCCAGCGGCTGATGCGGTTCTGATCCAGCAGGTTGCGCAGCAGCCGGCCATCCCACCAGACCGCGAAGTTGCACGAACGCGGCTTGCGATTGGAGATGAGTTCGCCCTTGGCGCTGAAGAGCCCGGGCACGCCGGCCGACCAGCACTCGGACCCCGGATAGCGCGGGTCGATGTCCGCGGTCATCCCCCGGCCATTGTCGGCGGTAGTCGGCTTGCCCCAGAGGAGCTTGCCCGTGGCCGCGTCGCGGAACTCGGCGCCGGCAACCTGCGACGGCCTCTCGTGGACGTCCCAGACCTGCAAGCCGGGGAGCGTCGGATCGAGCACCGACACGTGCATGGCATCGCCGTGGCCGAGGCCCGTGCTGTAGAGGCCCTTGCCGTCGTGGCCGATGACGGCGGCGCCGTAGATGATTTCGTCTTTGCCGTCGCCATCCACATCGGCCACGCCGATGCCGTGATTGCCCTGCCCGCGGTACTTCTCGTTGCCGGGCGTGCCATCGTCCGTGTCAAAGGTCCAGGCGCGGGTGAGCTTGCCATCCCGCCAGTTCCAGGCGACGAGCACGGACCGGCCATAATATCCGCGGCACATCACCACGCTGGGACGCACGCCGTCGAGATAGGCCACGCAGGCGAGGAAGCGGTCGGCGCGGTTGCCGTTGTTGTCGGTGCGCCCGCCGGGGTTGAGGTCGCCCCAGCGGCCGATATTTCCGCGCGGGGGGAGGTAATCGGTCGTCGCCAGCGCTGCGCCGGTTCTGCCGTCGAAGACGGTGAGGAATTCGGGGCCATCCAGGATCTTGCCCAGTCGTGGTCCGTTTTCCTTGCAGACGTAGTCGGCTTTGGGGTCGCCGATGACCTTGCCGGTTCCGTCGATCGTGCCGTCGGCGGTCTTGCAGACGACCTCGGCCCGGCCATCGCCGTCGAGGTCGTAGACCATGAACTGCGTGTAGTGGGCGCCGCCGCGGATGTTCCGGCCCAGGTCGATCTTCCACATGAACGTGCCATCGAGCTTGTACGCCTCCAGCGTGGTTGGCCCGGTCAGGCCCGCTTGCGAGTTGTCGCGGGCGCCCTCTTCGCGCTTGAGCACGATTTCGTACTCGCCATCGCCATCGAGGTCGCCCACGGAGATGTCGTTGGGGATGCCTCGGCCGGGCTGGAGCGGGATTGAGAGGTACGTCCGGGCCGGGGCATTGGCGGCGAACTTGAACGGCGCGCTGGGCGGCTGTTCCTGGCCGGCCAGGACGGGGCGGACGAAGTAGGCGATGGGTTGGGTGAAGTCGACGCCGGTGTCCTGATGCCAGGTGACTTTGGTGATCGGCTCGGCGTTCAGCTTCACGGCCGGGCCGTTGCCGGTGGTGCGGTAGAGGTTGAAGGCGATGTTGTCCGGGTCGGTGCCCAGCAGCCGCCAGCTTATGAAGACCTTGCCCTCGCCCTGGTTGATGGCGACGACGCCGCGGCCGAGATGCTCCATCTGGCGGGGTCCGCCGATGGCGGGGCGGGGCGGCGCGAACGGTGTTGATGGCGGTTCGGCAGCCTGGGCACTGAGGATTCCGGCGATGGTCAGCGCTGCGATCACGGGCGCCAGCGAGTTTGTGCTGAGCATCTTCATCAGGTCAACTCCTCTGTGATGGTTCTGCAGGGCACACGCTTGCGGGAGACGTCGTGCTCCGTGACACAACATGCGATGGGTGAAACGACAGACAAGAATGTCTGTCGTACGACAGGCAGGAATGCCTGTCCCACCGTTCACCCACGACCACGCCGCGGGTCGCGATGCGGGGTCATGCCAGTTCCCAGCCCTTGCGATAGCTTTCCCGGATCAGGGCATCGGCTTCGGGCAAACCGGGGGCCTTCATATTCGCGGCATCCCAGTGGATTGTCTTGCCGCCCAGGCGCAGCGACAGCACGCCCAGCAGGGTGATCTCGGTGAGGCGGGCGGCGTAGTCGAAGTTGGAACTGGCTGCGGGGCCGCCCTTGATGGCGTCGAGCCAGTCGCGGTGGTGGCCCTTGGAACGGGCCAGCGTCTTGGCCGGGGCCTTGTAGCTGGCGCGGAGCGTGTTGGGGAACAGGCGAGGCGCCCCGCCGGCGCCGTCGCACTGGATGACCCCTTTTTCGCCGATGAACATGACGCCGCGGCGGGGCAGGGCGAAGTTGTCGGGCAGGGCGTCGGGGCGGTCGGGCATGACGCCGCCGGTATACCAGGTGAGCTTCAGCGACGGCTGGATGTTGCGGTCGGGGAAGTGGTAGTAGCCGACTTCGCCGTAGGGGGCGATTTCGCTGTCGGAGTAGCCGGCCGGCATCACCTGCACGCTCTGGGGCGTCGGCAGGTTATACGCCCAGACGGCCGCATCCATGTCGTGGCAGCCGAAATCGCCCAGGGCCCCGCAGCCGAAGGCCCAGAAATCGCGCCAGGTCACCGGGACATAGGCGGGGTGATACGGGCGCATCTCGCGCGGGCCGATCCACAGGTCCCAGTTGATGCCGGCGGGCAGAGGCGGCGCGTCGGTGGGGTTCCCTTGCAGCCCAGGATTCCAGCGGAAGGCCGGCACCCAGGAATGCGCCTCGCGCACGATTCCGATGGCGCCATCGCGCAGGTACTCGACGGTCTGGCGGATGCCTTCGGTGGAGTGGCCGTTGTTGCCCATCTGCGTGGCCAGGCCGGTTTCCTTGGCGACAGCGGCCACGAGCCTGGCTTCCCAGATGTTGTGGGTGAGGGGTTTCTCGCAATAGACATGCTTGCCGGCCCGCATGGACAGCACGGACACGTAGGCGTGCAGGTGATCGGGCGTGGCGCAGAGGATGGCGTCGATCGCCTTTTCCTTCTCCAGCATGGGCCGGAAGTCCTCATATTCAGCGCACTTGAAGTTGGGCGTCTTCTCGGAATATTGCTTCTCGATCTCGGCCTTGACCGGCTTGCGGCCGCCCAGGCCCTTGAAGTAGAAGCGATCGAGGCTGACCGACTCGACCGGGTCGGCCAGGGCGATGACCTGCACGTCGGGCTCGTGGAACAGGCCGTCACGGAGGTTGGTGCGTCCCTGGCCGCCGGCTCCGACGAGGGCGACGTTGATCTTCTCGCTGGGCGCGACGAATTTCGGCCCGCCCAGGACGTGGCGCGGAACGATGGTGACGGCCGCCAGCGCCGAGGAGGCGGCCGCGAGGAACTGACGGCGGGTGGGTTTTGTGATTCGATGCGAGTGGTTGCTGCTTGCCATGGCGTGACCCTCGAAGTGAGTTGTCCGAAGCTGTCTGTGTTTGGGGAAAAGATACCCGAAGAGAGCGGCGGAAGGAAAAAGGAAAAGCGAAAAAGGCAAAATGGGGGCAAGGCGAATCACGAAGCTCGAAGATGCTATCTCCGGGCCGGCCGCTGCTTCGGTTTGGGGGCCTTCGCCTTGGCGGCCTTGACCTTCACCTTGACCGCCGGGTTCGCTTTCGGCTTCGCCGCGGCCGGTTTCGCGGTTGCCGCGGCCATCAGCACCGGTGCCGTAACGCGATTCCCCAGGTGGGCCGACACCTCGGCAAAGTCGCCGGCATCCACCACGCCGTCACAGTTCAAATCGCCAAGGAACCACTGGGCATTCGTCCTGCCCATATTGGCGATGATGGCCAGATAGTCCGATTGATCGACGATGCCATCCAGATTCGCATCGCCGGCCACCGTGCTCTGGATGAGCAACTGGCTGAACGTTCCTGCCAGCGCCTGGCCGGCGAAACTTGTGAGATGCACCAGGGCATTGTCCACCATGCCCAGCGCCGGCGTCCCGGCAAACACACTGCCCGAGGTCTTGAGGGCCGGCGTGAGGCCGAGCCGGCCGTTGCTGACCCACTGATTTACCGCCGTCACCGGCGCGGAACCCGCGTAGTTCAGGATCATGCTGTTTCCCGCCAGATCCAGCACGCCGGCCCCTGTGATGCTCAGGGCTTCCGCACGCAACACCAGACCCGCCGCCAGCGCCAGATTCGTCCCCACCGTCAATGCCCCGACCTCCACCACGCCCCCGGCCGTCCCAGCAAGCCTCATTTCCTCCACACTCGTATACGCCACGGTCGCCGTCCCCGCCAGCACCTGCCCCGGCATCACCTGCACGTTCTGTGCTGATGTCGTCCCCGTCAGCGCCAGTGTGTCCTTCCCACTTCCGCCCGTGAACGTCAGCCCGATGGCCGGCAACCCATGGGAAACGTCGACCGTCAGCGTATCATCACCGCCGCCGGTGACAAACTCGCACGATTCCAACGTGTTCACGGCATAACTGGACGTCGGCCCCGTACCAGTCCGAATCTGCAGCGTAGCCCCATCGGCCGTCAACCCGGCGTAGAACTGCTGGCCCGCGCTGGTCCCCGTCGTTGCGACCACCAGCCCACGCTCGTACGCTCCCATGTCCACGATCGGTGCAGTCCCCAGCCCCGTATCAGGAACACCCGGTACATCCAGAAACCGCGGCTTCCCGGCCAGGTCCGTCGTGACGCCCGCCGGCACGGCCGCATTGTTCCCCGCGTCAATCACCGGCGAATTCAGTTGCGGCCGCAGGTCGCCGTAGTCATCGTCGGCCGTGCCCCAATTGCCATCCGCGCCGGCGCTGGGATTTCGGACAAACAGCGGATCGGCATTGATATTGCCCGTGCCGGAATAGACGCCGCTCGCCTGTTGGATGTCGCTGTAGGTGATGGCCGGCGTGCTATTGGTGCCGTTGTTGTAGACGGCTGTGCCCACGCTCCCCCAAACGATGCAGTTGATCAACGTGGGCGAAGAGTAGGTCGTGTTGTAGACGCCGCTACCGGAGGATGATGCAGAGTTGCTGCTGAACGTGCAGTTGATCAGCGCCGGTGAGGAATAGGAATTGTTATACACGCCTCCCCCACGGGAGAATGACAGATTTCCAGTGAAGGTGCAGTTAGTCACGGTTGGGTTTGAATTCGTGTTGTACAGTCCACCACCGGATGAGGATGCCGAGTTGCCGTTGAAGGTGCAGTTACTCAACCTCAGCAAACTGCTCGCCGCATACAGGCCACCTCCCATCTTTTGGCTCAAGGTGCTGCCGTTGGCATTTCCGAGAGCGACAGTAATCCCATCGACGATGGACAAATCGGTCACAGCCGTGGCGGTGATGACATGGTAGCTGTTGTCGCCGTTGGTCGCGGCGACGCCGATGTTGCCGGAAAGAACTGTCCGGTACGCCGCGATGTCCCGCGCATCGGGGTTGGGCGCCCCATCCCCCGCGTAGCCGCCGTAGACGGCCACCGCGTTCTTGATTGCAAAAGTGGCCGTCCGGTCGGTCGTGGCAGTCGGCATGTAGGTTCCATCCGCAATGCGGATCGTGTCCCCGTCCGCTGCGGCAACAAGCGCCGACTGCAAGGTAATGAAGGCGTTCGTCCAGGAGGTGCCGCTGTTCGCGCCGGCCGCACCGCGGTCCACATAGATGGTTTTCGGAGCAGGGCCCGCGGCCGAACCTTCATACGCGCCGAGGTCCACCCTGCTATTCTGGATTCTCGCATTGCCGGCCAGGTCGGTGGCAGTGCCAGCGGGAATCGCGGTGTTGGAGCCAATGTCCAGTGCGGGCGAACCGGGTCGCAAACGCAGGTCACCGTAGTCATCATCGGCTGTCCCGAAGACACCATCTGTCCCCGTCCACGGTGAGCGAACGAACAGGGGATTGGTGTTGATGTTTCCAGCGCCGGTGGAACCGCCCTGGATGTCGCTGAAGGTGGTTACCGGCGCGTTGGCATAACTATAGATGGGTGACCTACCGTTGCCCCAGACGACGCAGTTGGTCAGCGTCGCCGATGATGGGATCATATTGACCATTCCACCGCCGACGTCGGCAGAATTTCCGGCAAATGTGCAATTAACCAGAGTCGTCGAAGAGTTGTTCACTATCGCGCCGCCATATTGCACGGCCGAATTGCCGGTGAATACGCAGTTGGTTAGCGTCGGCAGCCAGCCATCGTTGTAGACCCCGCCGCCGGAACTCGACGCCGTGTTCCCGCTGAAGGTGCAATTGGTCAGTTTGGCGGAACAGTTGTTGGTCATCCCGCCGCCATTGGATGCCGTGTTTCTGATGAACGTACAGCCAGTCAGTGTCACCGGCGAGTTGGAACTGAACATCCCCCCGCCCTGGCCAGCCGAGTTCCCGACAAAGCTGCAGTTCGTCACGGTGGGTGAGGAATTGGAG
>JBIOJL010000159.1:0-12331 GCA_044450885.1 Tepidisphaerales bacterium | reverse complement strand
GCCGGAGGACTTGGAGAAGCTGGCCGGCGAGGCGGGCGGGATCTTCGCGGCGAAACTCGCGGACCTCGCCTTGCTCTACCGGGCGTACAACGACTTCCTCGGCCAGGAACGCCTCGACCCGCGCCGCCGGATCGCGGCCATTCTGGAGCGGATGAAGGAGGCCGGCTGCCTGCGCGGGGCGACGGTGTTCGTGGATGGATACAGCGAATTCTCCGATCCCGAACGCCGCATGCTGGCGCGGCTGGGGCGGCTGTGCGAGCGGGTGGAAGTGACGCTGCTGCTGGATGCGGAAACGACCATCGGATCGGATACACCGCCGGATGAACTGGGCGTGCTGCATCGGGTGGAATACACGTGCCAGAAGCTGCTCAAGGCCTGCGCGGACGAAGGCACGCCCATCGACAAGGCCGTGCTGATGAAGGAGATCAGGCGGTATGCGACGGATGAGCTGCGGCGCGTCGAGGCGAGAATGGCCGGAAAGCAGGCAGCGCGGCAGAACGGTGCTTGCGGAAGCCGCTCAGCAGCAGACCCTCACCCCAACCCTCTCCCGGAGGGAGAGGGAGTTTCAGACACTCACTCCAAACCGCTCCCGCGAGGAGAGAGAGCCGCCAAGTCAGAGAACCTGCCTGGCCCTCTTTGGAAATATGCGAAACCGGACGTGAAGCCGGTGCCTCGTTCACCCACGGATGCTGTCTGTTTCGTTCAGGCCGGCGACCGCCGGCAGGAGGTCGAACATGCGGCGGGCCACATCCGCAAGCTGCTCTCGCGCGGCATGCGGCTGCGGGACATCGCCGTGCTGGTGCGGTCGCTGGACAACTACCACGACCTGATCTCGGCCGCCTTCACCGAGCACGGCATTCCCTTCTTCGCCGACCGCCGCCGCACCATGGCGCACCATCCGCTGGTGCAGTTGATCCGTGCCGCGTTCGCCGTGGCCGCTCGAACCTGGCCGCACGAGGCGGTCATGACCCTCATCAAGACCGGCCTGGCCGGGCTGGGCGGCGACGAAACGGACACGCTCGAGAACTACGTCCTGCAACACCGGCTTCGCGGGCGTGTCTGGATCATGCCCGAGCCCTGGGAGTGGAAACACCGGCCCAACGAAGCGGCCGACGAACGGGCGGTCGAGGAAGAGACCGCGGCGGTTGACGCCATGCGCCGGCGCATCGCCGACCCGCTCAAGGAGTTCGCCGTACAGGCAAAGACCCCCCTGCCGCTGCGCCGTCGCGTCGAGGCCCTGTTCGTGTTGATCGAGAAGCTCGGCGCACGCCAACAACTCGGCCAGTGGATCGACGCGGCGCGGTCGGCCGAGCAGCACGAACTGGCGGGCGAGCACGAGCAGGCGTGGGAGAAGGTGTGCGAGCTATTCGATCAGCTCATCGAGCTGATGGGCGATGAACCCGCGACCATGGAAGACTTCGCGCGAATCGCCGAGGCTGGGCTGGAAGAGTTCGATCTGGCGCTCGCTCCGCCGACGGTGGATCAGGTGCTGGTCGGCCAGGTCGACCGCACGGCCACGGGTGATGTCAAGGCGGCGCTGGTCCTGGGCCTCAACGAAGGCGTCTTCCCGCGCATCTGGCACGACGAGTCGATCCTCTCCGACGCCGAGCGACTGGAACTGCGACGGCGGGATTTCGAGGTCGATCCGGCCACCGAACGGTTGACGCTGGATGAGCGGTTCTGGGGATACATCGCACTGACGCGTGCATCGCATCATCTCTGCCTGAGCCGCGTTACCGCCGACGACGCCGGCCGGCCCGATGCGCCCAGCGTGTTCTGGGATGAACTGCGTGCCTTGTTCCCGGATGCGCCGCTCGTGGAACTGCCCCGCAGCGGAATGACCTTGCCGGCCATCACTTCGGCGCGCCGGCTGGTGACGGCCGTCGCCCAATGGGTCCGCAGCGGTGAGGAACCCAAGGCCGGCTCGCCGTGGCCGGCGCTGTATCAATGTCTCGCGGCCAACCGCGCCAGCCTGCCCGAGCACATCGACCGACTCGTGAAACAGGCCTGGCCGGCGCTGGCGTATGCAAATGATGCCTCGCTCGCAGCGAGCACGGCCGCGGCGCTCTTCGCCTCGCCGCTGTCGGCCACACCGAGGCGCATCGAGATCTACGCAACCTGCCCCTACAAACATTTCGCCGAATATGGGCTGGGGCTGGGCGAGCGCGATGAGTCGCCGCTGGCCGAGGTGAACCTCGACAAGGCATATCACTCGGCGTTGGAACTGCTGGTCAGGGAGATGCTCACGCGCCGGCAGGATTGGCAGCAGTTCTCCGACAAGCGCGCCGGCCAGATCGTGGCGGGGCTTGCGGAGCGCGTGGCCGAGGAACTGGGCGGGGAACTCATGCTCGGGGCCGGCCGCAACGAGTATCTCCTGCGCCGCGTCGAAGAGACCATCGAGCGAATCCTCGGCGCCCAGCGCGCGGCCGCCGACCGCGGGGAACTGACCACCCGCTTGGCCGCGATCGCCTATGGCCCGCCGCCGGCCATCCTGCCGCCCGTGGAACTGGAGACGCCCCGGAACCGGAAACTCGAGCTTCGCGGGCGGATCGACCGGCTCGACGTGCTCGGGAAAGACGCCGCCTTCGCGGTGTTTGACTACCAGCTCAAAGACAGCAAGCTGGACTTGTGGCGCGTGCGCGAGGGCCTGTCGCTGCAACTGATCGTGAGCCTGCTGGCCATCAAGACGCACGCCAAGAGCCTGTCGAGCGGACCCATGGTCCCGGCCGCGGCGTTGTACGTGAGGCTTCTGGATGAACTGGCGAAAGTCAGTCATCCCAGTGAAGCCCCCGCGCCTAAGTCGACGGAGTTCTATCTGCCGGAGCCGCGCCGCGGCGTCTTCGACGAACGCCACTTCCGCGAATTCGACGATCAAACGCCGGCCGGCGCATGGTCGCCCGTCGTCAAGGCGCGCCTGAAACAGGACGGCGGGCTGGGCAACAAGCGCATCACCGACCACGTCAGCGCCGGCGAAGTCAACCCGCTGCTGGAACTGGCCCGCACGGTCGTGGCCGAACTGGCCGACCGGATCATGGACGGCGAAATCCTGGTGCGGCCTTACAAGCTCGGCACCAGCACCCCGTGCAAGTGGTGCGCGTACAAATCCGTCTGTCGATTCGACCCGGCCATCAACCCCTGCCGCAAACTCGAACCCGTTGCCCGGGACAGGTTCCTCGACGAACTCATGGGCCGGCCGGCCGGAGGAACCCCATGAGCGGGCAGCCGAATTCAAGGAAATGGACCCCGGCGCAGCTTGACGCGATTCACGGCGAAGGCTCGCTGCTGGTATCGGCAGCGGCCGGCTCCGGCAAGACCTCGGTGCTCGCCGAACGCTGCGCCTATCTCGTCTGCGGCGCGCCCCGAGCGTCCGATGTGTCGCGCCTGCTGGTGGTCACCTTCACCGAAGCGGCCGCCATGGAGATGCGGACGCGTATCGAACGGACGTTGCGCGAGCGGCTCTCGCAAGGACCGGCCACCGACCCGCGCCTGCGTAAACAATTGGCTCTAATCGATCACGCCAACATCAGCACGCTCCACTCGCTCTGCGCCCGCCTGCTGCGGCAGCATTTCACCCAGCTTGGCCTGGACCCGGATTTCCGCGTGCTCGATGCCGACGAGGGCGTGCTGCTGCGGCTCCAGACCGCGCGGGATCTCTTCGTTGAGAAGTACGAGCAGCCGCAGCCCGCCGACTTCTGCGCCTTGATCGACGCGCTGGGTGAGGGCCGCGACACCTGGCTGGCGGCGCAGGTCATCCGCGTGCAGCAGGTTCTTTGCAGCGTCGTGGATCGGGAGCAGTGGATGCGCGACGCCATCGCGCGGCTCGAAGACGCCGCGAACCGGCCGCTGGGCGAATCCGAACTGGGCCGGGAATACCTGGCCGCACTCGCCATACAGGTGACGGACACGGCCGCCGACTTCCGCAGCGCCATCGCCGAATTCAAACGGCGAGGATTCCCCAAGTACGCCGATTACTTCACCCCCCTGCTGCGTGACCTGACCACGCTCCATAAGACGCTGGCCGGCGGCGGCTACGACGCGGCCGCGCGCCAATGTGCCGCCATGACCGCGGATCCCGGCAGGCTCCCATCCGCGCCCACCACGCAGGCAGGCAAGGAGCAGGTCAAGGGCCTGGCGAACCAGCTCAAGGAAACCCTCACCAAGGGCCCGCTGGCGTCGCAGTTCCGGTTCACCACCGACCAATGGCAGCAGTCGGTGCGCCTGGTCGTGCCGCACGCGCGGGTGCTTCTCGGCCTGGTTGGGGAGTTCGATCAGCGCTATGCCGCCGAGAAGGCGGCGCAACGCGTGCTCGACTTCAACGACCTCGAGCGGCTCACCCTGCAATTGCTCGGCGACAACGGGGACGCACACCGCCCGTCGGCCATCGCCAGGGAACTGCATCGGCGCATCGAGCACGTGCTCGTGGACGAGTACCAGGACATCAACGAGATCCAAGACGCCATTCTGCGGCTGCTCAGCCGCGAATGCCTGCTGCCCGAGCCCTACCCCGAATCCGGGAGGGTCGTGCTTCCGCACGACCGCGGCCGCACGGAGTGCGGCCCTCCCCAAGAAACCCCCTCTTCCCGGCCGGGCGTCGCCGGCAATCTCTTCTGCGTCGGTGACGTCAAGCAGAGCATCTACGGCTTCCGGCTGGCCGATCCCGGACGGTTCCTGGCTCGCTACGATCGCTTCCGCCAACCCGACAACGGCCACGGCCGGGTGATCGACCTGCAGGCCAACTTCCGCAGCCGGGGCCCCCTGCTCGACGCCGTCAACGACGTGTTCCGACGCCTGATGATCGCCGCCGCCGTGGACATCAACTACGATGAGTCGCAGGAGCTCAAGGCCCATGCCGAATTCGTCAACCTGCCCGACGGCACCACGCCGGCTGGCCGGCCCATCGAACTGCACATCCTGCCCGACAAACTCAACGATGCCGAGACGTCAGAAACCGCCGGTGACGCCGACGACGATGACGATGTTGTCGAATTGGAACGGGCCGGCCGGGAGGCCCTGCTCATCTCCCGCCGCATCCGCGAACTGATGGGTGAGGCCGGCCGGCCGCGCATGCGGATCACCACGCGCCGGGCGGATGGCACGCTCACCACGGAAGACCTCCGCTTCGGACATGTCGTCATTCTGCTCCGCGCCATGAAGCACCACGCCGAGCAGTACGCCGAGGTGCTGCGGCGCGAGGGCATCCCCGTCTACAACACCGAGGGCGGCGGCTACTTCAACGCCACCGAAATCCGCGACATGGTCGCCCTGCTGCGGCTGCTGGACAACCGCATCCAGGACATCCCCATGGCCGCCGTGCTCCGCAGCCCGCTGGCGGCCATGCCCGGCGCGGACGATGCCCTGGCGCGGGTCCGCATCGCCTATCCATCGCTGACCTTCGCCCAGGCGGTGCTCCGCTACGCCGCCGAGAAACGCGACGATCTTGCCGGCCGCCTGCGCGAGTTCCTCTCGCGCCTCGATGCCTGGCGCGGGATCGCCCAGCACCGCCCCGTGGCCGAACTCATCTGGCGAATCTACGAGGACACCGGCTACTTGGCGTTTGTCTACGGCCTGGAATCCGGCCAGCGCCGCGCTGCCAACCTCATCAAGCTCTACGATCGCGCCCGCCAGTTCGCCTCGTTCTCGCATCAGGGTCTCTACCGCTTCAACCAGTTCCTGGCGGACCTGCACGACGAGGTGGACGCCTCGCAGGCGGCCGAGCTTTCCGAGGCCGAGGACGTCGTGCGGATCATGAGCATCCACAAATCCAAGGGTCTGGAATTCCCGGTGGTCTTCCTGCCGCAACTGGGCAAGAAGATCAACCTGGCATCCACAACCGGTAAGATTCTGGTCGACCGCAAGGCCGGCCTGGGGATGCCGGCCATCGACCTGGAAAAACGCATCGAGTATCCATCGCTTGCCCAGGTTGTGGTCGAACGCAGACTTCTGCGGTCGTCTCTCGCCGAGGAAATGCGCGTGCTTTATGTCGCCATGACCCGGGCCAAAGAAGAATTGATCCTGGTCGGCTCCGCGGCCGCCGGATCGGCCGAAACCTGGGAGCGGCGCTGGTTCGGCCACGACGGCCCGATGCCCGTGAGCAGCATCCTGGGCGCCCGCACCATGCTTCACTGGCTCGGCCCGGCCGCGATGATGCTCGCCGGGGACAGCCCGGCCCTCGAGGTGCTGGACCATCCGTCCGAAGAAATCATGGACTGGATGAAGCGGCACCGCGCTGCGCCCGGCCGAACGGGCGTGCTCTCCGATCGCGTGGCCCTGGCGCCGCTCCTGCCCGAGCCCGCTCCCGACGCATCTGTCGCCGCGGCGCTGGCGCAACTCGCCTACGTCTATCCCCACGCCGCCTTCACCGACCTGCACGCAACCACAACCGTGACTGCGCTGGCCAAGCACGGCGGCGATGCTCAGCCCCGCGCGTCCGACCTCAAACCCCCGGCGCGGCTGGCCGACTCGCCGCAGTTGTCGGGCGCCGACCGCGGCTCGGCCACTCACCTGTTCCTGCAACACCTCGATTTTTCGCGCCCCCTCTCGGCCGACGATCTTCAGGACCAGCTCAACCGCCTGGTCGACCGCCGCCTGATCACGCCGGTCCAGGCGAAGGCATGCGACCTGGGCGCCGTCGCCTGGTTCGTGGCCACCCCGCTCGGCCAGGCCGTGCGGGAGAACGCCGCCGGCCTGCTCCGCGAACTGCCGCTGGTCTACCCGGCGTCGCCCGAGCGTTTCGGCCGCCCCGCCGGCGAACGGGCCGACCAGGTGCTCATCCGCGGCCGCACCGACCTGCTCGTGCCGCAGGATACGGGTTTCATCCTGGTCGATTACAAGACCGACCAAGTCACCGGCCAGGCGTTGGCCGACCGCATCGAGACCTATCGCGGCCAGCTCGACCTCTACCGCGAGGCGCTGGAGAACATCCTCAATCGCCCCATCGTCGGCGCCAGCCTCGTGTTCCTGCACCCCCGCCAGGTCTTGGCCGTGTGACGCGTGCTCGGTGGGATAGGCATTCCTGCCTGTCATTGGATGGCCAGTAGGACAGACATTCTTGTCTGTCAGCACATTCTTGTCCCCCCGAGGCTATCCAAGCCCCGGTGGTGCATCCGTAGAAATACTTTGCCATTGTCGCCCCCGCGCTGACGCACACCACCGCTCGACCACTCTTCGCTATAATCCGCGCCATGGATTCAAAGACCCACCCCATCCACGCCGCCGTGCCAGGGGCCGAATACGACATCACCGTGTACCCCGGTTTGCTGGCCGACGTCGGTCCGCTCGTGCGCAGTCTGAGCAAATCGAAGAAGGCCGCCCTGGTGACCGACGACACCGTCGGCCCGATCTACGGCAACGCCGTCGAGGCATCGCTCCGCGCCGCCGGGTTTGAGATCGTCGCGGCCACCGTACACGCCGGTGAGAAACACAAGACGCTGGCGAGCATCTCCACAATTTACGACGCGCTCCTGGCCTGGGGCATCGAGCGCTCCACACCGGTGCTGGCGCTCGGCGGCGGCGTCATCGGCGACATGGGCGGTTTCGCGGCCGCCACTATGCTCCGAGGCGTGCCCTTCGTGCAGATTCCCACGACGCTGCTGGCCATGGTCGACGCCTCCGTGGGCGGAAAGACCGGCGTCGATCATGCCGTCGGCAAGAACCTCATCGGCGCCTTCCACCAGCCGCTTGCCGTCCTCATCGACCCGGCCACGCTCAAAACCCTGGCGCCGCGCGAACTCCGCTCGGGCCTGGCCGAGTGCATCAAACACGATGTCATCCGCGATGCCGCCGGCTTTGCCGACCTGGAGCGCAACATCCACCGCGCCCTCGCCATGGACATCGACTACCTGGCCGCCCTCGTCGCCCACAACGTGGCCATCAAAGCCCGCGTGGTCGCCGCCGACCCCTTCGAGAAAGGTGAACGCGCCCATCTTAATTTCGGCCACACCTTCGGCCACGCCATCGAGACGATCTCCAACTACACCTACGCCCACGGCGAGTGCGTTGCCCTGGGCATGGTCGCCGCCTGCCGCGCCGCCCGGGCGCTGGGCATGCTTGACCAAGCCTCATGCGACCGCATCACCGCCCTCATCCGCGCCGCCGAACTCCCCACCGGCGGCATGAAGTTGCCCATCGACGCGGTCGTCTCGGCCATGATCTACGACAAGAAAGTGAAATCCGGCAGGATCCGTTTCGTGCTCCCGACCGCCATCGGTTCTGTCACCGTCCGTGACGACGTGCCGCCGAAAATCGTGAGCGACGCTGTCGCATCGCTGGCCTGTGCGTAGTACAAACTCACTTCACAGAACCGGGTTGAAGTGATAACTGTCACCAGCATAGGAGATGAAGATGTCAAACCTGCTGCCCGTGAATTGCCAACGAGTTACCGCATGCGTACGTGTTGCTGCGCTGATCTTGCTCGCACCGCTGGTAATCGCAAGAGCGGCCGACACTGCGGCACTTGCCACGGCGACAAAGACAATGATTCGCACAGCGTCTAAGACGCTGCTTGATCACCCCGATGACGCCGGCGCATTCTTTCAATTCTCGAGAGAGGATGACGCAAAACTGATCCTGCCAAAGCTCGGGCGACTGTTCCAGGCCTGGCATGGCCTGCAATCGGCGACAGAGGGCTTGAAGATGCGCGTCGCACCGCCGCTGGCCGTGCGAGTTGTCGGCATTCCGCTGCAGTTGCCTGCCGACTTAGATCGCGCGCAGGCGGGCCTCACCGACGCGGGTGGCGCATGGATCGGGGCTGACGAAGACGAGCCAGTGTTCTTCATGCGCAAGGCTGACAACGTCTGGCGCCTGGACACCGACCGCCAATTGTCGATCCGCGACAAAGCGGACGCTGGTTGCCTGGCGGTCTATCTCGATGCGCTGGCGACGGCCATCGAGACGGCCACCGAGGCTACCCTGGCAAAACGGCTCCCGAATGCCGCAACCGTGTCGCAGGAGATCGATCGCATCACCGCTGCGCAACTCCTCAAGACCAGTATCGACGTTCCGGTTGCTGCACCGCCACCGGTCGCCGGTGAACGGCGATTTGCCGAGGGCCAAGGAACTATCACCGGAATGTCCGTCTCCGCCGACGCAAAGCTGGCCATCACGGGGCATGTGCGGTCAGCCACCCCCGTGCGCTTCTGGGATCTGCAACAAAAGGCGAGCATTCGCGCGATGTCGGTTCCCGGCATGGCATGGGTCGACGTTCTCGGCATCGCAGTCTCACCTGACGGGAAACGGGCCGCGGCAACAGGCAATGCCTACCCCATTGCCAATGTGATCGAGCACTTCAGGCACGGCGGCGTAGACGGTCTCCGAGACGTTGAGTGTGAGCAATCTGTGTGGCTCATTGACGCGGCAACTGGTGCGGTGTCTACGATGCCACAGAAACAGGGGAATCGATACTCGACTCTCTGTTTCTCGCCTGACGGAGGCAAGTTGTTGGGTGGCGGCCAGAATTCAACGCTTTGGGATCTTGGAACCATGAAGTCGATTGGGGAATTCAATATCAGCAATGCCGCCAATTTTTCGCCCGACGGCAAGGTCATGAACATGGAAGCCGGGTTCGCAATCGCTGTCATTGATTCACAGAAGGCCGCCAATCTTCGATCGTTGTCGCTTGCCAATACGGGTCCAGACCGCCCACTTGGCCAATTCGCCGTCTCCCCCGATGGCAATACAATTGTCTATGGCACAATGCGAGGGATGACTGCCATCAATGCCACCAACGGACGTGTCCAGCGACGATTTGATCTCCCAGGTGTTCGGGCCATGAATCGGGTGAACCAGATCGCGTACTCACACGATGGCGCGCGAATCCTCGCCTGCTGCGGCATTATCGCGGCCGATCGTACCGGGAAGCCTGACCCCTTCGTTGACCTCTACGTTGACGCGTCGCGACTTGTCTGCCTTTGGGATGGCAGCACCGGAAGACTTATTCAGTCCCGTGTCGGGCACACGGCACGGGTAACAGGTGTAGCATTCCTCGATAACGAACGGAGCGCCATCTCATGCAGTGCCGATGGCACGATGCGGGTCTGGACGCTCAAACAGTAGACGATATCGCACACAGACCCGGAAAGCAGCGCGGCGTCGGAGTCCGGATTCGTTGCGCCGTTGCGTGGGTCCGGTTGGCGGTATCCGCTGGTGATGTCGCGTCCGTCACGAAATCCAGACGACTGTCTTCGACTTCAGGTTCCGCAGCGATTCGAGCAAGGAGGGAACAAGAGGTCGCAAGTCGTCCAGATCGTTGGACGCGGCCTTGAGTACGACGATGGCCAAGGGAAGCGTGGTTATGTTCTGCTGATAGGGAACGCCGCTGTCCATCGTCAGCAACACGTCGAAACCGGCCGCCGCAGCTTGGGCCAGAAGTTCGCCGTTCTTCAGGCCGCTCCACCCCAGATACTGTACCGTGAAGACCTCATGGCCGGCGATTTCGTGGCGCAAGTCGTGAGGGAGATTCTCGTCCAGCAGCACCTTCATGCGGGTTTCAGTTCAGCGGTCTGTGCAGAAATGAGCATGCCTGCCTGCTCCAATACCTCGGTTGCCTGTTCCCGTTTGACGGAGGGGAACTGCTGCAGGAAGTAGTCGAGCGACCGGTCTCGGGCGAGGTAATCAAACAGCGATTTCACCGGGACACGCGTGCCGGCGAAACACGGCGTGCCACCTTGAATCTCCGGATTGGCGCTGATGGCTCGAATCATGGCCGCATTATATCCCGCACAGGGGCGCATGAGCAACGGATTCAAGTGGGGCCAGCGTCCTCGCTGGCCCGGAATACCAGATGATTCACGTTTCAGGAAGGCCAGCGAGGACGCTGGCCCTACTTTGCGCATCCCGCTCGACTACCTCACAAACCCCTGCACCTTGAGCCACACGACGAGATCCTTCGCCCACGGGTGCGGGTTGTTGAACGGCGGTTTGTCGGCCAGGCCCATGCCATGGCCGCCTTTCTGGTAGATGTGCAGATCGAACGGCACGCCGGCCTTCTGCAGGGCGGCGGCGAACTGCATCGAATTCTCCACCTTCACGGCCCGGTCTTCCCAGGTGTGCCAGATGAAACACGGCGGTGTCTCTTTGGTGACCTGTTGTTCGTTGGAAAGCAGCTTCACCAGTTCTTCACTGGGCTGGTTGCCCAGCAGATTATTGCGGCTGCCGCCATGGGTCAGGCCGGTTTCCATGCTGATGACGGCGTAGCAGAGGATGCCGATGTCCGGCCGGCTGGACTGGCGCTCGATGGGGTCGGCGGCGTCGGGCTTGCCGGCGTCGAAGTGAGTGACCAGCGTGCTGGCCAGGTGCCCGCCGGCGCTCGATCCCATAATGCCGACGTGTTTGGGATCGACCTTCCACTCGGCCGCTCTCGCCCGCACTATGCGGACGGCGCGGGCGGCATCCTGCAACATGCACGGGTGGCGATAGCCGCCGCTGCCGAGGCGATACTTCAGCACGAAGGCGCGGACCCCGTGCTGGCTGAGGTACAGGGCATAGTCGTTGCCTTCATGCGCAGCCAATCCGCCATAGCCGCCGCCGGGGCAGATGACCACGGCCGCGTCGGTGTCCTTATCTTCCGCGCCGAGATAGGGTGTGAGCGTGGGAATGTCCTTGGGTTCCTTGCCCAGCGCGCCGGGCGCGCCATCGGGCCAGAGCACCACCGGCGCCATCGGTTCGGCGCGAAGAGAACCGGCGACGACAAACATGCCGAGAACAGCGAGTGCGATTTTGATCATGGGGTCAATCCAGTTTGGGGTCTTGCTTGAGCTTCTGGGCAAACAGCCACGGCAGGAAATCGGCCTCGTTGTACGCCGGAACCCACGACCCGTGGCCTTCGTTGGGATACTCGGTGTACCTGGGCTGGCCTCCTGCTTTCTTGAGCGCCTCGATCATGTTCCGCGAGCGCTGCGGCTTGACGGCGCCGTCCTTGCCGCCGTGGAAGCACCAGATCGGAATCGAGGCGATGCGCCCGGCGGTCGCCTCATCGCCGCCGCCGCAGATCGGGGCGGCCGCGGCGAAGTAGTTCGGGTGCCGGGCAATGACATCCCAGGTGCCATAGCCGCCCATCGAAATGCCGGTGACGTAGATGCGCCGGCCATCGACCGGGAATTCCTTGCGCAACTGTTCGAGCACTTCAACGGCCATACGCAGTTCGTCGGTCGGCCTGGCGGGCATGGTGTGGCTGGCGGCCGACCAGTCGACGTCAACCCACTTGCGGTCGGCGGGACACTGCGGGGCGACGACGAAGCAGGGGAACTTCTCCTGGTACTTCGGCAGGGCAAATTTCGCGGCCGTGTTCGGCGAGGCATCGCGAATCTGGCCGATGTTGTCGGCTCCGCGGCCGCCG
>JBIOJL010000158.1:0-12342 GCA_044450885.1 Tepidisphaerales bacterium | reverse complement strand
CATCGGGTTGGCCCGGCGGGATTGCGTACGTTCGGAGCGTTCGTAGTTCACGATTTCGCGTGTCTTGGCGGGGGTTTGCCCCCAACACACGTTGAAGCGTGAACTCCGAACGTAACGCATTTTGCAACGACCGACAGACTTCCTGTAGGATGCATACTGCGGGTCTGAGAGGCAGGACATGATGGTATCGAAAGGTGAAGGATCACGGGTTCGTCCGATCACGGGATCGGGATGGATGCGGTCGCGGGCATGCGCCGGGCCGATTCAGCCCCGCAAGGGGCGGCATATATTAGCCCATGGCGCAAGCCATGGGACAATGAGACGCCCGTGTTCGATCAGCCCCGCAGGGGCGACAGAACTTCTGCCGCCCCTGCGGGGCTTCCCATCTCTACGTGTCCCCTTTACCCACGGCTGGCGCCGTGGGCTATCATGTGCCGCCCCTGACGGGGCTGCAACTCGGCGTTCGCTCTACCGATCCTGGCTGGGACTGCTGCTGGTCGCCCTTCTCCTCCCCGGCTGCCGTGACAAGACCAAACCCGACGCCATCTGGCTGGAAACCGGCATGGCGCCCGGCCAGCTCGTCTACCCGCGCGGCATCGCCTACAGCAAACGTGACGACTGCTTCTTCGTCGTCGACCGCTCGGCCCGCATCCAGCGCGTCGAACACGACGGCAAAGTCTCCCTCTGGTGGCGCATGCCCGAGTGGGACGCGGGAAAGCCGGTGGGCCTCAGCGTCGGGCCTGATGGCAACGTCTACGTGGCCGACACCCACTACTACCGCGTCATGGTCTACACGCCCAGGGGCGAGTTCATCCGCAAGTGGGGCTCCCACGGCAGGGAACCGGGACAGTTCATCTTCCCCACGGATGTGGCCTTCGACGCGGCCGGAAACATCTACGTCTCCGAATACAGCGAAACCGACCGCATCCAGGTGTTCGACCCCAAGACGCTCAAGGTGCTGCGGACCATCGGCGGCACCGGCCAGGGCGACGGGCAGCTTTCCCGGCCGCAGTCGATGCTGATCGATGGCAATACACTATACGTAACCGACTCCTGCAACCACCGCGTCGCGGTCTTCACGACCGACGGCAAATGGCTGCGGAATATGGGCTCGGCCGGCGGCGAGCCGGGGCAGTTCCGCTTCCCCTACGGCCTGGACATGGACTCCGACGGCCGGCTGGTCGTCTGCGAGTTCGGCAACAACCGCGTGCAGTGGATCGACAAGAACACCGGCAAGAGCCTGAAGATCTGGGGCAGCGGCGGCCGCGAGCCGGGGCAGCTTGCCTACCCGTGGGCGGCGGCCGTGGACAAGGGCGACCGCGTGGTGATTGTCGATTCGGGGAATAACCGATTGCAGATCACGCGGTATTAGCGGCAGAAGGCACGAAGGCATTGAGGCACGCAGGCACGTAGTGGGCATGCGTGTCCGGATCCGAGGATTTGATGGGAGCGACTATGAAACCGTTCTTGACCATGCTGATGATGTCCGTTCTGGCGTTTGCGGCCGTTGCCCAGCCGGCAAAGATCCCGGTGGTGCTCGATACCGATATCGGCGACGACATCGACGACACCTGGGCGCTGGCGATGCTGCTGCACCATCCGCAGTTCGACCTGAAGCTGGTCACCACCACGCACGGCTCGGCTGAGTACCGCGCCAAGCTGATCTGCAAGCTGCTGACGGTGGCCGGACGGACGGATGTGGCGGTGGGTCTGGGCGCCGGCGGCCTCAAGGGCGGCGACAAGCAGCTTGACTGGGTCAAGGACTACAAGCTGACCGACTACGTAGGCAAGGTGCATGAAGACGGCGTGCAGGCCCTGATCGATCTGGTGATGAAATCGGACCGGCCGATCACCATCATCGGGATCGGCCCGACCGAGACGCTGGCCGCGGCCCTCAAGCGCGAGCCCGGCTTGGCGCCCAAAGCCGTCTTCGTCGGCATGCAGGGCAGCGTCCGCGTGGGCTACGGCGACAAATCCAAACCCGAGGCCGAGTGGAACGTCAAATGCGATATCAAGGCATCCAAGACCGTCTTCTCCGCCAACTGGAAGGAAATGCGCATCACCCCGCTGGACACCTGCGGCCTGGTCCACATCCAGGGCCAACGCTTCGCGAAACTGGCTGCCAGCCAGGACCCGCTGGCGCAGGCCGTGCTTGAGAACTACCGCATCTGGGCCAAGAAGCCCAAGGTGTCCGACCTGAAGGCCAGCAGCACGCTGTTCGACACCGTGGCCGTCTATCTGGCCGATCCCGGCAAGGACCCGCTGTTCGAGGTTGAGGAGTTGTCGATCTCGGTGGACGACAAGGGCTTTACCGTGATCGACCCGGCCGGGAGGAAGATGAAGGTGGCGTCGAAATGGAAGAACCTGGATGGGTATCACGATTTGCTGGTGAAGGCGATGGAGGGCGAATGGTAAAGGCGGGGACGGCGCGAGGCTGAATGACGAATCAAGCAGCAAACCCGAATGCCAGACCCTCTCGGGCCACCCACCGGAGAAACCATGCCCGACGACGCCATGCCTCAATCCAGCATTATCCTTTACCAGACTGAGGACGGTCGCACGCGCATCCAATGCCGGTTCGAGAATGAGACGCTGTGGTTGACGCAACGATTCATCGCCGAGCTCTTTCAAATCGGCGTAAACACGGTAAACCATCATCTGAAAGAGATTTACGACGACGGGGAGCTTCAGCCGGCCGCAACTATTCGACGTTATCGAATAGTTCAAACCGAGGGTGCTCGCCAGATCAGCCGCGAAGTTGAGCACTACAGCCTGCCCGCGATCCTCGCCGTCGGCTACCGCGTGCGCAGTCCGCGCGGCACGCAGTTCCGCCAATGGGCGACCGCCCGCTTGAGCGAGTACCTGGTGAAGGGATTCACCATGGACGACGAGCGGCTCAAAAACCCGCCGGGACTTGGCGCGCCGGACTATTTCGATGAGTTGCTGGAGCGGATTCGCGATATCCGCGCCAGCGAGAAGCGGGTGTATCTGCGGGTGCGGGAGATCCTGGCCCTAGCGGCCGACTATCAGCCCGCCGAGCATCAGACGCAGCTTGTCTTCCAGACCGTTCAGAACAAGCTCCACTACGCCGCCACCGGCAAGACGGCGCCCGAACTGATCGCCGAGCGAGCGGATGCCGGCCAGGCGAACATGGGACTGACCAGTTGGAAGGGTGGCGTGGTGCGCAAGGGGGAGGTGACCGTCGCCAAGAACTCAACGCAACCGGGATCGTGCCTGGAAACGCCGGATCGATGCCGGCATCGCCGAAGCCTACTCGCCGCGACACCGGAATGCCAGATGTCTCTCGTACGCGGCAATCGTGGCCGCGGCCAACCGGGGCCAGGTGTACTGTTCAACAATCATGGCTCTGCCGGCAGCACCCATGATGTCCCGGTTCGCACGGTCGGCGAGCACCGCCAGCAAACCTGCCGCGAGTTCGCCGGCATCGAAGCGGGTGACGAACCCCGCGCCCCGGCGTTGGACATCGTCGAAGTTGCAGTGCTCGGAGATGACCGCCGGAACGCCAACCGCCAGCGCTTCGAGCACGGCGACGCTGAAGCCTTCCTCCCGGCTGGGCAGACAGAAACAGTCGCTGTCCCGGAGCGCGGCGATCTTCTCCCGCATGTAGATGGGGCCGATGACGTGGACGCGACCGGACAACCCCGCCTCGGCCATGGCTTTCTCGAACGGTTCCTTCTCGCCGCAGTCGGGTCCCGCCACGACCAGATCCACGTCCGGTTCTCTGGCCGCGACAATACGGAAGGCCTCGGCCAGCAGATCGAGCCCCTTCTTGTGATGGAGCCGCGCGATGAAGAGGATGTAGCGGCGGTTGCCGAGCCGCTCGTGCCTGGCCCGAAAACAACCCGCGGGCGGCAACGGATCGATCTCCTCGAGGAAGACGCCGTTGGGAATGTGCTCGCAGGGTGGCGTGAGCTGCAGCCGCGTCCTGAACTCGGCCTCGGCAGGGGTCAGGGTGTGAAAAAAGGCCGCTCGCTCCAGCGATCTGTGATAGCCAAGCACCAGGGCGATCCCCTTCTTCCACTTCTTCTGCATCAGACTCCACGAATCGAGCATTCCGGCCGGGCGAACGCAATAAGCAACGTTGGCTGCGAACGCCGCATTCGCGGCAACCATCAACAGCCGTTCCCAGATGCCATGGACGTGCATCCAGTCCATGTGATGGATCAAAGGTCCGAGAATGCGTTTTGCCCGGCCCACAGTGAACAGTTCCAGTAGCGATGGCGGGTCCAGCCGATGGATGATGACACGGTCGAAGCCCGGCACGTATGCGATCTGCTCAGCCAGCCATTCGGATGTGTCTTCCCCCAGGTAGCTCAGCAGGTGCGTCTCATGCCCCAGTGCCGCCTGGGCGGCCGCCAGGCGCACGGCGACCCGCGGGGGACCGCCCCGCGCGGGATCGATGACGCCAACGACGTGGAGAATTCGCATACGCTGCTCACTACGTTTCACTGGACCAATCTATGCTTTCATCGGCACAAGGCGCAAGGCCGGTAAACCGTCAATGCCAGCGTCAATCCTCCCATGCCTCGCTTGCGGTGCATCCACGAGGGCCGGGCAATTGCCTCACGGCTTTGCGGCCGGGGAACTTCGTTCGATCCCCGAAGGTATGTCCGTGCCCGCGTCCCCACTCGCCGCCGCCGTGACCGCCGCGGCCCCATGCACCCGCCGCAGATAGGTCCTGGCAATATCGGACCGCCGCACCATTCCAATCAGGCCTGCATCAGCACCACTGACTACAGGCAGCGCCTCCAGGTTGTTCTCGGCGAACAGTTCGGCCGCACGGTCCAGCGGATCTTCCGGATGAAGCGGATTCACCTCCGTCCGCATCAGGTCGCATGCCACCACGAAGGCGTCAAGTTGCGGCGACCGGGATGCCGGATGCACCTCCTCCAGGCTCACCATGCCGAGCAGGCGACCTTTGGGGTCGGCCACGGGCAGCGCCTGGAAATCGCTGTCCGCCAGCCGGGTCAGGACTGCCGGCAACAAATCGTTCGGCGCCAACGCCGGCACCGACTCCACCGGAATCATGAACTGGCGCACGTCGAGCCCCGCCAGGACTGCACGCACGTAATCGCCCTGATGGGCCGGCGACAGCGCCGGGCTGGCGACCTGCGATTGATAGATCGACTGCTCGTCCGACAGCAGAAACGCCAGAGTGCAGACCCACAGCGTGGGCAGCAACAGGCCATAGCCGCCGGTCATTTCGCTGACGATCACCAGTGTCGAGAACGGCGTCTTGGCGGCGGCCGCGAAGAACCCCGCCATGCCGATGATGGCATAGCTCGCGGGATGAGGCGCCAGGGCCGGCCAGAAATGATGGATGAGAATCCCCATCGCCCCGCCGGCGCACCCGCCAATGACCATCGACGGCCCGAAGATCCCGCCCGAGCCGCCGCTGCCGATGGTGAATCCGGTGGTCACGATCTTGCCCAGCGCGACGGCCAGCAGGATGGCCGCGAACGACAAACTGCCGGCCATGGAAGGGCTCAGCGTCAGGGCGTTCTGCAGAATCCCGTAGCCGAACGACATGACCGACAACACCTGTTGGTTTCTGCCCATGACATAATAGAGCCCGACGCCGAGCAGCGCAGTCAGGGTCGCGCCGATCATCGGCCGAAAGTGCGGCTTCACCGGCAGACGATGGAGCAGATACGTCAGCCCGTAGAAACTCCGCGTGTAGACCATGGCCAGAATGACCATGAAGACCGCCAGCGCCGTGTACGGAATCAGGTGCCAGGCGTTGTTGAAGGTCATAAGCCCAAGCGAGGAAGCCGGTATCGTAAACAACTGGTCCCAGCCGAACACCAGGCCGAACGTGCAGTAGGCCGTGACGCTGGCCAGCCCCGCCGGAATGATCACGTCCGACTCGAAATCCGGGGATCGATACAGCACCTCGGCCGCGAACAGGGCCCCCGCCAGCGGCGACTTGAAGATGGCGGCGATGCCCGCGCCCATGCCGGCGGCCATGAGGACGCGCCGTTCCGAGGCCCGCAGATGCAGGATGCCTCCGAGAAACGATCCGAAGCCGGCGCCGATCTGCGCGATTGGTCCTTCCCTGCCTCCCGATCCGCCGCTGCCCAGGGTCAACGCGCTGGCGACCAGCTTGATCAGCGGCACCTGCGGGCGGATGCGGCCTGCGTCGTGGTGGTAGGCTTTGATCGCGGCGTCGGTCCCGTGCCCTTCGGCCTCGGGAGCCCATGTATATACGATGAATCCGCTGAGAAGACCGCCGGCCGCCGCGATCGGCACCAGCAGCCAGGGCACAAGATGCCTGACGGACTCATGAAACAACGGTGCCTCGCCGCCCGGCGAGGCCGGCTGATAGCCCGCCAGCAGGCCCATCGTGTGGTGTCCCACCGCCTGGCAGGCCCAGAAGAACGCCATCGCGCCGATCCCCGCCACGACTCCCACGAGGAGTGACAGGGACATCAACCGCGCCTGCTGCCGCAGACGCCGCTGCCCCAGTTCCCAGAATTCGGGGAACCATCGCCATGGATGCAGCGGCACATTGTCCTTTCCCGGTTTGCTCATGTTCTTTCAACTCCCAGGCCCACATCATACCCGGAATCGTTGCGGAGGAGGGGCCAGTCCATCACGCGGGTGTTCAAACTCTGAATCAAAGGAACATCATCCGCGTGCATTCTCTGTGTGTTGGCGCGAGCCGATCGCGACTATCTCCAACATCGGGCTCGTGTCGATATCCACCACGGCCATCAGTTCCGCCAATCGTTATTATATCATGTGAAACCACCTTCCGGACGGGAGTGCCCGGCGAGGGCAGGGACGGCTCGCCGAGCCGTCCGCGTACACCCCATAGCGGCGGTTTCGGCGAAACCGCCCTGCCTTTGCCAGGAAAAGACGGGCAGACCCCTTCTGGACGGCTGCCTACGCAAAACAGCGGCGGCCTCGCGCCTCCGGCGGTGATAGTCCGATGTGTCTGATGGATCCCTCCATGCCCGGCCCGTCAAACGAAAAGGGGCGATCCGCGTGGGATCGCCCCGAGACGCACCGGACAGTCGCCGCGATCCGCTAGCCGTTGGACTGCATGAACAGCATTTCGCTGCCTTCGTTGTTGACGATGAGTAGCCTGACCCCTTTCTTGACGTCAACCTTCTTCAGGGCCTCGCCCGCATCCGCGGTGCTCTTGATGTCCTGGTTGCCGATTCGGGTGATCACGTCGCCCGCCTGGATGCCGGCCCTGGCCGCCAGCGACCCCGGCTCCACCGCGGTCACCATCGCCCCGTCGTGGCTGGACATCCCGCACTTCCGCACGGCATCATCGGTCGGGGAAGCCAGTTCCATGCCCAGGTTCCTGGCGTGCTTCGCCTCGACCGCGGCCACGGCGCTTTCGGAACCGGGTTGTTCTCCCAGCTTCACGCGAATGTCCAGCGCCTTGCCGTCACGCATCACCTGGAACGTCGCTTCGCTGCCGGGAGCGGCCTGGGCAACGCACTCACGAAGCTGCGTCGAGTCCTTCACGGCCTTGCCGTTGACGGAGGTAATCACGTCGCCGGCCGCCAGCTTGTCGATCGCCGGCGCGTTCCGCAACACGCCCCTCACCAGCACGCCATCCTTCCCGTCGTAGCCGGCGCTTTTGGCTTCCGCCGTCACGCGGGATACATCCATGATCTGCACGCCCAGCCAGCCGCGGACGACCTTGCCGTGCTCCTTCAACAGGCTATAGACGTGCTGGGCTTCGTCGGCCGGTATGGCAAACCCAATGCCCTGGAAGCCGCCGTTGCCGGAGGCAATCGCCGTATTCACGCCCACCACGTTGCCGTGGATGTCCACCAGCGGACCGCCGCTGTTGCCGGGATTGATCGGCGCATCGGTTTGGATGAAGTCCTCGTAGCCGTATTGGCCGAGAATCCCGGCCTGCCGATGCAGGCCGCTGACAATCCCGTGCGTCATCGAGCCGACGTAGCCGAACGGGCTGCCGAAGGCCATCACCCGGTCGCCCTGCTGAAGCTGGCCGCTGTCACCCCATTTCGCCGGTATCAGATCCGATGCTTTGATTTCCACCACCGCCAGATCCGTCTTGGGATCCGTGCCCACCACCCGCGCATCGGTGATCTTCCGGCCATCCGACAGCGTGATCTCCAGCTTGTCCGCCCCGCCGGCGACGTGATTGTTGGTCAGGACATACCCCACGCCGTTGCCCGCGTCCATGATGACGCCGCTGCCGGTGCCGATCTGCTCGAACTTCTCGCTTCGGCCTCCCGCCCCGGGCATCCGGTCGAACGGATCGCGCTCGCCGAAGAAGCGCCGGAACAGATCCTCATTCGGAAAGGCGCTGGGACTCATCTTCACCGTCTTGTGGACGTTGATGTTCACCACCGAGGGTTCCACGGCCTTGGCGACCTTCCTGAAAACACTCGACAGGTCCGGCACCGAAGCCAGCTCCTGACGGGCATCCGCCACGCCCTGCGCCGCTCGCGCCGGCTGCACGTACCAGACCCAGGTGCCTCCGGCCAGCGCCGCCGCCAGCATTGCCCCCGAGGCCCATGCCACCGCTTTTGACTTTCCGAACTTCATAAAAGCTCCTTGTTAGAGTGTTCGTGAGGCATGCCTGCTTCGACGCATGTACTTCGCTTCGCCATGCATCGTCGGATGCCATCGCGTCATGCCGAACAAAGCATGACAACAAATCGAGCAACACAAATTCCGTACCACGAGCATGCCCGCGCCATCCGGGAGAATACGCAAGTTCCGGCCCGGCAGTCTGATGCGATGGAATCGGGCCGAATGGAATGCCTGGGGCTCGCCAGGTCGCTGAAAGTGCCGGATTGTCCCAGATGTGTCGAGGTGGCCCGTGCTTGGAAATCTTCTCAATCATTAAGATACGTAATCATTGCTTCTGGAATGATTTTGCGTAGAATTGTGGCCATCGGGCGGCATCACGAGGGCAAGCATGCGTAGGCTCAACGACAACGCGTCCACGCCGGCGAGCGGCGTGTCACCGGCCGGCCATGACGGTCCGGCCTGCCAACCCGCCGATTTCGAGAAGCACTCCGCCATTCTCCTGGGGTGCAACGAACTCCTGCCCTACCATCCGCAGGTGTTGACGGACCTCGTCTCGATCCTGATCGAACGCCTGCCCATCGTGGCGATCGTCAACGGCGAGACGCAGCGGCGCGACCTGCTCACGCTCCTCTGCGACTGGGGGCTTCCCGTGCATCTGCTGCACTGCGTGTCGCTCCCGGTCAAGGGAATGTGGGTCCGCGACTACGGCCCGGCCTTCGTCCGCACGATGCACGGCGGCATCCGCATCCTCGATCCGGAGTACCTCGAGCCCGACCGCGTGCAGGACGATCTGGTCCCCACGGAACTGGCCAACCTGCTGAAACTTCCGGTGACGCGGGTGCCGCTGCTCCTCGAAGGGGGCAATATGCTGAGCAACGGCCGGGGCCTGTGTCTCACCACCACGGCGCTCTTCGACCGGAACCAGGCGCGGGGCCGAACCCGCCGGGACGTCGAGAACGGGCTCCGCGAGTTCTACGGATTCACCCGGATCGTTCCCCTGGTGCCGCTCATGGCCGAGCCCACGGGCCACGTCGACCTCTTCGCCAGCTTCGTCGCGCCCGACACGATTCTGCTTGGCCAATATGATCCGAGCGTGGATCCCGTCAATTGCGACGTTCTGGAAGGGAATGCCGAGGTCCTGCGGAACGTGCGGACCGAATCGGGAACGCTCAAGGTGGTCCGAATCCCCATGCCTTCCAATCGCGGCAGCATCTGGCGGACGTATACCAACGTCATCTATGCCAACGACGTGGTGGTCGTGCCGACCTATGCGCACCTGGATCCCGCCATCGAGCAGCGCGCGATGGCCACCTTCGCCCAGCATCTTCCCGGCTGGGAAATCGTCGGGATTGATGCCAGTTCCGTGATCGTGCAACGCGGCTCGCTGCGCTGCGTCTCCGCCAAGATCCCCTGGCTGGACGATCGTTTCGAGCACGCCCGCCCGGCGTCGCCCGCCCGCCGGGAGGTGCGCAGTTGCTACACCTCGCCGGTCCGGCGAGACGGGCCCGGGTCGGACGGAAGGAACCCACAGCGATAGCAGGCCATTCGTCCTGGGGCTCGTGCATCCGGCTCGCTTCAGGGGCGTGCCCACAAATCCGGGAGGGCCGTGCTTCTGCACGGCCGGGAGTGGTCGCCCCGCGAAGCGGCCGCAGGGAACTGCGGCCCTCCCGGAAGAATGGTCGCACCCGATTCACGCGCTCGCCCGCCGCAGCGTCAGCTCCGCCAGTTGCGCCGGGGCGTTGATGCGCAGCGGGAACCAGTTGCCGACGCCGTTGGAGACGACCAGCGAGGTGCCGTCGCGGCGGTAGAGGCCGGACAGATATTTGTACAGGATGCGGGCCGGGCCGATGCTGCGCGTCAGCATGATCTGTCCGCCGTGGGTGTGGCCGCAGAGGACCAGCGGCAGGCCGGCCTCGGCGGCGGGATCGAAGGTGTGCGGATGGTGGGCGATGAGGATGGGGAACGCCGCCGGGTCGCGCAGCGGCAGCGTCGCGGCGAAGTGCTCCGCGTACATGGCATCGAGGTTCTTGCGCCTGCCCCAGCGGATGCCGAGCATCTGCACTTTCCGGCCGCGGATCTGCAGCATGGCGGACTCATTGAGCAGCAGCCGCAAACCGGCTTTGCGCACCAGCGACTCGAATCCGTCGTGGTCTTCCATGAGGTCGTGATTGCCTTCGCACAGGAAGGTTCCGTTGCGCGAGCGGAAGGAGCGGACCAGGGCGATGCCGTCGTCGAGGACGCCCATCCAGTGGTCGATGAGATCGCCCGTGACGGCGACAAGGTCGACATTCAGATCGTTGACGGCCTGGGTGATCTCGCGGAGCTTGGCGCTGCTGGTGAACTTGCCCACGTGCGGGTCGCTGACGTGGGCGATGCGCAGCCCGTCGAGTTCGTCCGGCAGGCCGGCCACGGGCACGTCCAGCTTGATGACCTCGAACAGTTCCTGTTGCCGCAGCGCATAGGCCGCGGTGAAGACGCCGGCCACCGGCGGTATGGCCGTCACGCCGGCGCGAATCAGGTCGCGGCGCGAGGGCGCGGCCGATCCCGTCGCACAGGCGTCTCGCCCGGACTCCGGCACTTGTGCGGTGGGGTTGGGGAGTCGCCGGACCCGGCGGGCCACGAAACTCACGAGCCGCGGCATCGCCAGCGAACTCGTCCAGATGGCCAGCCACAGCGGCAGCACGAACACATGCCAGGTGTAGACCAGCACGAGCAGGGGACCGGGCAACGGCGGCTCGTGGTGGAAGCCGCGGAAGATCACGATCGTGAGATAGCTGCCGAATTGCACGGCCATGAAAGCCGAGAATGCCCACCGCCAGGACCGTGACACACCGGGCCGGCCAAGCCGACGGAGGGCCAGGCGCCACCAGAGGAGGTCGAAGAGACCGACAAGAAACAGGATCGTGCTGAACATCGCTCCGGAAGTTTAGTCGGCTTTGCGTCGCAGGCCAATTCCCCGCCCTGTTGTTTCGCATGTGGGTGCTCTATACTGGGCGCCTTCAGTGAGGATCGTTATGCGCTGGAGTGTCCAGATTGTCATCTGCCTGGTTCTTCTCTCGGCCATGGGCTGCGCCCGGCATTCGGTGTCGATTACTTCCGAGCCGTCGGGGGCGCTGGTGTTCGTCAACGGCAACGAGGTCGGGCGGACGCCGATGAAGTTCGACTTCGACGATTACGCCGATTTTGACGTCGTGCTCCGCAAAGACGGCTACGAGACGCTCAAGACGCACCAGAAGATCAAGACGCCGCTGTACGGCTATCCGCCGCTGGACCTGGGTGCGGAAGCCTTCGGCGTCAAGGACCACTATGAGTGGCGGTTCGACCTGACGCCCGAGTCGGGCGAGGCCGCGGACGCGGCCCAACTCATCAACCGCGGCCAGGCGATGCGGGAGGACCTGCAGTCGAGCAAACTCACCCGCAAGCCCTCGACGCTGCCGGCGCGGGCGCCGGCGACCCGGCCCGGGACTCAACCCACAATAAGTCTCAAGTAGTCTTTGTTAACAGTCCGATGACGCGCGCCGGCAACGGCGCGAAGATTTTTCGGGGAATCCGTTTGCACAATACGGGAAAGCGGCTAATATTCACTCTGGAAATCACTGGTCGGGTGACGGCGGGTAACGCCGTCTCATTCAGATAAGCGGCAACCGACCGCCGAAGTTGGCACCGCACCTTGCCGGCTTCGGCACACGTTAGATGTACGACGTGTAAAGGCGAGTGAGTTGCCGTTCAAGTGGCCCCCGGGAAGCCGACTCCCCGGGGGTCTTTACATTGCGGACAAGGTCTGTAGCCGCGATCGCT
>JBIOJL010000157.1:0-12438 GCA_044450885.1 Tepidisphaerales bacterium | reverse complement strand
TCCGGCGGTCGTGTGGCGTGTTCTTCGACCTGTCGCCCGAAGGGACGGCAGGCGCATTGTCGGGTACGGCCGCCGACGCCGACGACAATGTCCTGCTCGGTCCGTGGCGCCTGCATGTCTCCGCATCCGTGCATGAACTCGGCGGGCGCGCCGTCACCGCGACCGACGAGATCATCGTCGATCGGATCCCCCGCTATCTCGGCATGCGCCGGGCCACGCGAGTGGTCACGCCCGGTGTGGCAACCCCGATCGATCTGGCGCTCGTCTCGCCGTCGGGCAGTGTCGTTGCGGAAGAAGCCGCGGCCGATATCGAGGTCTTCCGCGAGAGCTGGAACAATTCGCTGGTATACCGCGATGGCCGCTATCGCTGGGACTGCACCCGCGTGCTCGATCCGGTGCTCAAGCCGGCGTCCGTGGCGCTGCAGAATGGCCGGGCGACCTGGCGTTTCACGCCGCCCCATGAAGGCAACTACCTGGTCTGCGCCCGCGACCCCGAGACCGGCTTTTGCACCACGATCGAGTTGCTGGCCGCCAGCGGCGCCTGGGAAGAGAGCATCAGCCGGGAGCATCCCGAGCAGCTTGAGCTGATCGTCACCCGCTCGCCGGTTGCGCCCACGGCGCTGCCATCGACGCGGCCGGCACAACTGCCGCAACTGGCCACGCCGCTCCGGCCGGGCGAGAAGGCGACCGTCGTCGTTCGCAGCCCCTTTGCCGGCCTGCTGCTCCTGACCATCGAGACGGACGAGATCATCACCACCAGGGTCGTGGAGATGAAGGCATCACAGGTGAGCGTGCCCATCGAGATCACCGATGCCTGCCGGCCCAACGCCTACGTCTGTGCCACCGTGGTCCGCAAGGTCGATCCCAACCTCCCCTGGCGGACACACCGCGCCTTTGGCGTGCGCCGCCTGCCGGTGGATTGTTCCGACCGCCGCCTGGCCGTGGAGGTGAAGACCCCCAGGGAGATCCGCCCGGTCGATTCGCTGCCGATCGGCGTGCGGGTGACGGATGCTTCCGGGAAGCCCGTCGCCAATTCCGCCGTCACCGTCAGCGTGGTCGATGAGGGCATCCTGCAGCTCACCGGCTACCAGAGCCCGTCCCCGTTTGCGTTCTTCACCGCGCCCCGGGCCCTGGGCGTGGAGACGGGAGACATCTACGACCGCCTCATGCCCGAAGTGCCCAGACCGGCCGGCCAGCAGGCCGTCGGCGGCGACGGCAGCGGCGAAGCCGGCTTCCTTTCGCCCGTCACTGCCCGGCGGGTGCGGCCGGTGGCACTGGTGTCGGCGGTCCTGCACACCAGTGCCGACGGCGTTGCCAACACCGATTTCCACCTGCCCGAGTTCCTCGGGAAGGTCCGCGTCATGGCCGTGGCCCATCACGCTCAAGGCGTGGGATCGGGCGAGAGCGACGTGATCGACCGCACGCCGATCATCGTGCAGAGCAGTTGGCCCCGCTTCTGCGCCCCTGGAGACAAGTTCAAGGTCCCGGTCACGATCATCAACAATCTGCCGAAAGCAGCCGGGATTGACCTGGCCATCCTCTGCGCGGAAGGTGAATCATCGCCGTTGCGCTTTGCGGGCAGCGCCCAGATCAAGTTCACGACCACGACCAGGACCCTCGAACCCGACGGCAAGGAAATCGTCTGGGCCGAGATGCTGGCGACGGCCGGCATCGGTGTCGTCCATCTCGATCTCACCGCCTCGGCCCATGGCGAGAGCTATCACGAGGTCGTGGAAATCCCCGTCCGCCCCGCCTCGCCGAACATCGTCAACTGCGACACGAGAGCAGTCGTGTCCGGCGAACCGGCCACATTCCGCCTGCCGGATGTCATGCTTCCCGGAACCGAGCGGCTGAAGGTCGCCATCTCCCCCAAGCCCGCGCTCGACCTGCCGCGGGCGCTGGAATCGCTCGCGGGATATCCCTACGGCTGCTGCGAGCAGACCATCAGCAAGTGTCTGCCCCAACTCTATGCCCAGGAGATCCGCGAGCAACTGGGCGACGCCGCTTCCGACCCGGCCGGCACCGCGATGGCCATCCAGCACGGCATCTCCCGCGTCCTGAGCATGCAGACTGGCAGCGGCGGGCTGGCCATGTGGCCCGGCGGATCCAGCGAGTGGCCCTGGGGCAGCGTCTACGGCCTGCAGTTCTTCGTCGAAGCGCGGGCGGCCGACTACGCCGTTCCGGAATCGCCCATGGATCGTCTGGCCGCCTACGTACGTGGTCTGCTGTCGACCCTGGACGATGACCCCGATCGTCTGGAACTGAATGCCTACGCCTGTTACGCGCTGGCGCTGGCCGGCAAGCCCGAGCGCGAATCGATGCGCCGCCTGGAGGAACTGCTCAGCAAACCCGCCGCATCGGGCGAACGTGTCCAGCAGGCCCGGCTCCATTTGGCCGGGGCGTGGCTGGCCGCCGGCCGGGCCAACGCGGCCGAGCAACTGCTTCCGCCCATTCCTCCGGTTCCGCGCCAGGACCGCCAGCTCGAAGGCAACCTCGGCTCGCCCGCGCGCGACCTAGCCGTCGCCCTCAGCACGTTCCTGCAGGTCCGCCCCGATCACCCGGCCATCCCCAAGCTCGCCGAGCAGCTCACCGCCATGGGCCGAAACGGGCAGTGGTACAGCACCCAGGATACGGCCTTCGCCGCCATGGCGCTCGGCCGGTATCTGCGTCAGAGCAAAAACGAGCAACCGTACGCGACGGCCGAGTTGCTCGTCGGCGGCCAGAGCGTGGCCCGCGTCAGCGGCGGGCAGGCCCTGCGCTGGTCCGCGCCGACCACCCGGCCCGCCGGCAACCAGCCCCTGGAAGTCCGTCTGACCGGCCCGGCGCAAGCCCGCGGCTATGTCACCTGGGTGCAATCCGGCACGCCCGCCGTGCCCGCCGCCGACGGTGACAAAGGCATGCAAATCCGCCGCGCGTATCTGACGCGCGACCGCCGGCCGCTGGACCTGGAGCACGTCCGCAGCGGCGACATCGTGCTGATCGAACTGACCATCCGCACGCCCATGGCCTTGCCGCACATCGTCATCGCCGACCTGCTCCCGGCCGGGCTGGAGATCGAAAACCCGCGTTTGGAGACCACCGAAAAGGCGGACGCTTCACAGAGTGCCGACGCTCGCGCGCATGCGCCCGGATTCGAGAACCCGCGTCTGGATATTCGCGACGACCGGCTGATCCTGATCGATCGGATGAAGGAATCGGGCGAGGCCCGCTACACCTACATCGCCCGGGCCATCACCACCGGGACCTTTACTGTTCCGCCCGTGCATGCCGAGTGCATGTACGACAGCAGCCGGCAGAGCACGTTCACCGGGGCGAAGACGTTGACCGTGCTTCCTGCGGGCGTAACGAATGGGCAGAAGTGACGATGTTCGTAGTACCGCCTTCAGGCGGTCTGCCAGAAACCGCCTGAAGGCGGGACTACAAACTTGAGCGTAATCGCGACCCATCCTCCGACCCGGACGCGCTGGCGGCGCTGGCACCGGCGTATCGTGCGCGCCTGCGCGGTCGTCGTGACTGTCCCCGTTCTGATCGTTGTTCTGTTCCATCTCGCCGTCGCCTTCTGGCCCTATCCCCGGGGCCTCGACCATCCACCGCGGTCGTCCACGGTCTTCTACGACCGCAACGGCGTCGAACTGGCCGCTGTCGCCTCGGTGGACGAAACCTGGCACATCCCGCTGGCACCGGCGCAGATCAGCCCGCACCTCGTCCCCGCCATCATCGCCGTGGAGGATCGCCGCTTCTATCGCCACTCGGGCGTCGACTGGCGGGCCGCCGCCGCGGCGCTCTGGCAGAATGCCACCGCCTTGCACATCCGCCGTGGCGCCAGCACGCTCACCATGCAGGTGCAGCGTCTGCGCGATCCGCAGGCCCGCTCGCTGGCCGGGAAGATCGAGCAGGCGGTGCGGGCCTGCCAACTTGAGAAACAGTTGAGCAAGGAGCAGATCGTTGCGGAATATCTCAATCGTGCCCCCTTTGGCGGCAACCTGGTTGGCGCTGGCGCCGCCAGTCGCCGCTACTTCGGCATCCCCGCGAGCGATCTGACGCTCGCCCAGGCGGCGCTCCTGGCGGGCATTCCACAGCGCCCGGCTCATCTCCGGCCCGACCGCCATCCCGAGGCCGCGGCCGCCCGGCGCAGCCATGTCCTTCATTGCATGCTCGAGTGCGGCAGCATCACGCAGCAGCAGTACGACGCCGCCCGTGCCGAGCCCGTCGTCGCCGCTTGGAAACCCCTGCCCCAGGATCGCGCGGGTCTGCCGTCTCATGCCGACGGCGCCTTGCCCACGCTGCTCCACCTCGCCGGCCGGATAACCAGCGGCGAAGTCCGCACGACGCTCGATTCCGACATTCAGCGCCAGGCCGCGGCCGCCGCGGGCGACGCGCTCGCCCGCCTCGCCCCGGCGCAGGTCGACACCATCGCCATCGTCGTCCTGGACACCTCCTCCGCCGAGTGCCGCGCCTCCGTCAGCCTCACCCGCGGCCTCTCCCCCGAATGCGATTTCACCGTGCGGCGGCGCTCGACGGGGTCGGTGCTCAAGCCGTTCATCTACGCGGCCGCATTCGAGGCCGGCGTCTGCACGCCGGGGGATATTCTCATCGACCTGCCCGCCGCCTGGCCGGGCTATGCTCCCAACAACTACGATCGTCTCTTCGCCGGGCGGATGACGGCCGCCGACGCCCTGGCCGAGAGCCGCAACATCCCCGCGCTGCTGGTGCTGGAGAAAGTAGGCGTTGGCGAGGCCGTCTCGGTGATGCGCCGACTGGGCGTGCTGGGCCTGGCCAGTTCCGGCCGCACTTATGGCCTGTCGCTGGCCATCGGCGGCGCCGAGTCTTCGCCGCTGGAGATCGCGCAGGCGTATGCCACACTCGGGCGCGGCGGCCTGGCCCGTCCGGCGACCTGTCTTGTCAACCCTTCGCCGGCGACGGGAGGCACTCCCGTGCTCTCGCCCTCGGTCTGCCGCGCCACGCTCGCCGCCATCTCCGGCTACGCGCGGACCGCCGCCATCTCGCCCCGGGCCGCCGACCTCCGCACCGCCTGGAAGACCGGCACCAGCAGCGGCCATCGCGACGCCTGGTGCGCCGCCGTCAACAGCCGCTACACGGTCGTTGTCTGGCTCGGCAATTCGGCCGGCAACGGCGCCATCGCCCTCGTCGGCGCCGACGCGGCCGCGCCGGTGGCCCTCAACCTGATCGCCGCCATGATTTCCCCAGGCGGCGTCGCCCTGGTTCGCACCGATTCGCCGCGCCCGCGAAACGCCCCCGCCGCCGGTCCGTCGCGGGCCGTGCCGCTTTCCGCGCCGCGCATCGTCATCGTCTCCCCCTCGGCCGGCGAGGAGTTCGTGCTCAGCCCCGATTTGGACATCTCCCGCCAGCAAATCCTGTTTCGCGCCATGCTTCGCGCCGCGCGCGCCGGCAGCGACCCTGCCGGCAATCTCTGGTGGTTCCTCGACGGCTCGCCGCTGGGCCAATACCCTGTCGGCGAACCCGTTTCCTGGACTCCCTCGCCCGGAGCGCACGAAGTCCGCGCCCTCGACGCCGCCGGCCGCGCCGCCAGTGTCCGCTTCCTCGTGCGCCGCTGACTTGCCCATGGATTCCGGCCTCGTCTTGCAGCCACGTAGTGGCGATACATGTTAGCCCACGGCGTAAGCCGTGGGTGACGATTATCGTAGCCATCCGAAGCCCCGACGGGGCGACACAAGCATTGTGAAGTAGCACGCATACTTGCCCATGCCACCCCGCCAAACGAGGGAGGTTACGCGGCCGTTCGTCAATATCCGATCGCTTTCCCATCCCGTCGCGATTCGCTCCCACCGTGGAGGACGTTGGCCGCGTCGATCAGGATTCCCTGGTAGCCGCCGCCGTTCTTGGCGATGCGGGTGACGACGTGCCCACGCTTCTCGAGCTCGCGCACCACCGCATCGGAAATGCCCGGCTCGGCCTGCACCGTGCCCACGCCGCGCTCGGGGTGGCCGGTGGGCGTGGCCGAGCCGACGTGCTCCACCCGCGGGGAATCGCCGGCGGCTTGGACGTTCATCCCGAAGTCCAGCAGGTTCACCAGCACCTGCACGTGCCCCTGCGGCTGCATGTCGCCGCCCATCACCCCGAAGACGAAGCACGGCTTGTCGTTCTTCATGACCAGGGCGGGAATGATGGTATGGAACGGCCGGCGGTGGGGCTTGAGCGCGTTGGCATGGCTGGGGTCGAGCGCGAAGAGCGTGCCGCGGTTCTGCAGGACGAATCCCACATTCGCGGGCACCAGACCGGAGCCGAAGCCGTTGTAGTTGGACTGGATCAGCGAGACACAGTTGCGGTCCTTGTCCACCACACAAAGGTAGATCGTATCGCCGCCGAGGGCGATCTCGCCGGGCGGCATGCTCGGCGCGGCCCGGTCCGGCTGGATGAGCTTGCGCCGGGCGGCGGCATAGTCCTTGGAGATCAGCCGCTCCACCGGCACCTTCGTGAACTCGGGATCGGCGTAGTAGCGGGCCCGGTCGGCGTACGCCAGCCGCTTGGCCTCGATCAGCAGGTGCAGGTAATCGGCCGAATTGGCCCCCAGCGCCCGCAGGTCGTAACCCTCGAGGACGTTCAGCATCTGCAGCACGCTGATGCCCTGCCCCGGCGGCGGGATCTCCCAGACCTGATAGCCGCGGTAGTCGGCCGAAACCGGCTGCACCCACGTCGACGCGTGGTCCTCGAAATCTCTGGCCGAGAACAGCCCGCCCTGGGCCTGCGAGTAGGCGACGATATCCCGGGCGATCGAGCCCTTGTAGTAGGCATCTCGCCCGCCGGCAATGACCAGTCGGAGCGAGCGGGCCAGGTCGGCATTGGTCATGCGCTCGCCCGCGCGCGGGGCGCGGCCCTGAGCGTTGAGGAACGCTCGCCGCGTTTCCGGATGCCGTTGCAGCAGGGGTTCGGCCGCCTTCCAGAACCCGCCGATGGTTGGCGCCACATCGAACCCCTTCTCGGCCAGTTCCGCCGCCGGCGACAGCAACTGTTTCCAGTCCATCGTGCCAAAACGTTGTCGCAACTGGTCCCAGCCGTCGACGCATCCCGGGACCGACCACGACAGCGGCCCGGACGTGGGGATGAAATCCAGGTTCTTCTGCTTGAAGAACTCGATGCTCGCACCGTAGGGCGAGCGGCCGGAAGCGTTCAGGCCGTATATCTTCCTGGTCTTGGCGTCATAGACGATGGCGTAGAGGTCGCCACCCATGCCGCACGACATCGGTTCGACCACGCCCATGGCGGCGTTGGTGGCGATGGCCGCGTCGATGGCGTTGCCGCCGCGCTTGAGGATGTCGATCCCGACCTGCACCGCCTGCGGGTGCGACGTGGCCACCATCCCCTCGCGGGCGATGGTTTCAACCGACTCGGCCATCGCCGACTGACCCAGACACAGCGACAGCAGGAGGATTGAGATGAGTAGGAGATGCATGGCAGGATTGTACCCACTATTTCCTGAACCCCGAACCCTGAACCCTCGATGCGTCCGTTTCGCCCATTTCCACGCCTCTCTCTTCCCGCCCCGCCGTCTTTCCATAGAATCCCCCCATGCCCGAACACATCACCATCCTCGGCGACGGCGCCATGGCCACCGTCTGCTCGATCATCTTCACCCAGAAGGGCCACAACGTCGTCATGTGGGGCCCGATCGAGGACTCGATCGAGTCCCTCATGCAGGACCGCGAGAACCGGCGCTTCCTCCCCGGCGTTCGCGTGCCGCCCTCGGTTCGCCTCACCGCCTCGGAGCGAGATTGTTTCGAGCGATGCACGGTCGTGCTCTCGGCCATTCCCACGCAGTACATCCGCTCGACCTGGGGCCGCCTGCGGCCCTACCTCCCCGCCGGCGTGCCGGTCATCTCCGTCGCCAAGGGCATCGAAAACGACTCGCTGCTCTGCCCCACGCAGATCATCGCCGACGTGCTCGGCGGCAAGCCGAACGTCATGTCCGGCCCCGCCTGTGCCTGGCCGCTGGCCGCCCTGTCCGGTCCGAACATCGCGGCCGAACTGGCCCGCTATCTCCCCGCGACATCGGTGGCCGCCTCGGCATCTGCCGAACTCGCCGAGCGCGTCCAGGGGATCTTTTCCACCGAGTGGCTCCGCGTGTACACCAACACCGACGTGCTGGGCGTGGAACTGGCCGGGGCCACCAAGAACGTGATCGCGATCGCGGCCGGCATTCTCGACGGCCTGGGCGCGGGTTCCAACGCCAAGGCCGCACTGGTCACCCGCGGCCTCGTCGAGATCACCCGCCTGGGTCTGGCCATGGGCGCCAAAGACGCAACGTTCGGGGGCCTGGCGGGCCTGGGCGATCTCATCACCACCTGCATCGCCCCCGAAGGCCGCAACCGCTCCGTCGGTGAACAGATCGGCAAGGGTCGCAAACTGGCGGATGTCCTGGCCAACATGAACAGCGTCGCCGAGGGCGTGCCCACGACGCGCTCGGTTCGCGAACTCGCGCGGCGTCACCATGTCGAAATGCCCATCACCGAGGCCGTGCATGAGGTGCTCTTTGATGACAAGGATGTCATCACCGCCCTGACCGAACTGATGAGCCGCGATCCCAAGCCCGAGCGGCGCAGTTGAAGGAACTTCCTCAGCGTCTATGTTGTGCAGTTGCGAGGGAGCCAAGGGTGGACGGCCGCGCGGGTTGGGATGGTCTTCACGATGAGCGCGCTCGTCGGCGGCATCTTGCGAGCGGCGGCGATGGGACTGGTGCTGGCGGCGGTGTTTGTCGGCCGGCGGTCGACTCTGGCCCGCGGGTTCCCGGTGCTGCCGGTCCGGTAGGCCGCGGGCGTGAGCGCGGAGATGATCCGACAGGTGCTCGAGCAGCGGCGGAAGCAAGGCAGCGGATGGCGGCATGGGGGGGCCGCGCGGCGAGGGCGGTGAGGAGTTGGCTGGCGGTGACGGAGGCTGAAGCGGCCGAAGGCGTTGCGGCGTTTGGCCGGAGAGCAACGGGGTATGACACCAGACGTAGAATGGATTTTGACCCCTTTTCTGAGCCCGGGGACTTGGTCTTGGGCAGCGCGGTGATGACGGCCGGATTCAAGGCGTTGACATCGGCGTAGGCCGGTTTCGTCGTCAACTGGCATTGGATCGGCTCGATCCCGATGCCGGAGTCGGTATACGTGTAGCGAAGCTGGTCCAGCCGGCCGTCGTGCCAGCGGACATCCACCGTGTCCTGGGCATAGCGCGCGACGCGGTTGCCCACGGTGTCGCTCGGGCCGGACATGGCGGCCGTCAGCGCCGGCCGGCTCATCCCGGCCGCGTAGTTGCCGTATTCCGTGTTGCACAGACTGCTGAGAACCACGTTGTTGCCGGTGTTGTCATCCACCGCCGCCAGCGTGCCGATGGCGTGGCCTTTCTCCAGCGGGCCATACGAATCGCCCGAGCCGCTGAACTCGTGGTTGATTCCGGAGGGGAACTCCAGGCGGTAGTTGTAGTCCTTATCGTCGCCGGGGGTGAGGTCGCGGAGCACGTACAGCCGGCGCGAGTCCCAGTCGTTGTTGTTCCAGGAGCCGGTGTAGCCCAGGTCGGAGAAGCGGCCCTTGGCGCTGTCCCAGGCGAAGGTGAAGACCACCGCGTTGCCGCGCGGGCTTCCGTCTGTGCCAAGCCCGTCACGCTGGCCAACGGCAATCCCGGCGTACGGCTGGAACTGGAAGTTGCCTGCTTGGGTGGCCATCGGAATCTGTCTGTCGTCACGCTGAAGCGCGCCGCGTGAGCGTTCCGTCTCGATTCTCCCATCTGCCTGCGGCGCTTGCGGTGCGCGCCGGCGTATAAATTCGACTACATTCAAGCGATCGTTCACGTCTTTTCTGAACAGTTTTCATGTCAACTTGCTTTCCGTGTCATCATTTGCACCTCAAAAACGCCGTTCAAAACTCGGTGGACCAGCACACCCTGCGGTCAAGAACTCGATGGACCAGCACGCCCACAAGCAAGGGGAAGTCGGTCACGACACCACTCTTCAAGCCGTTGGGGCATCGGCTCGGGGTATCGGGATAGCCAGCGATCAGCCACGAGTTGCAATCGCCAGACAAGAGTGAATAGGCTCCAATCCGGTGACTTCACTCCAACCCAATCACGCCCTTCGGGCCACGGTCTCACTCCTGGCGGTGCAACTTGTCGCCCTTCGATTGTTTCGCTGCATAAAATGAGCCCTAGGATAAGCGGCACATAGAATTCTTGATCACTGGCAAGAGGTGAAAACGCCTTGGCAATTCGTCGGGCTTCCCTGATTTGCTCCGCTGTGGCCCGCCGTTCAAAATCCTCGCAGAACTTCCGACAGTTCCCATCTTCAAATGCTTGCAGATATCTCGCTGCGGCACTTCGGGCTTCCGCGGTTCGAACCAAGAGTTCGGGGCCAGCCTCGTTGGCATACCGGCGCGCATATCCGGGCAAGATTTGTGCCATGTCGCGTTCCCAAGACTCCGCATCCGCTTCGTCTATTAGGCGATAGCCGTTCTTTTGTCCACGCGTCGACTCAGCTACATGTTGATCTACGCCCAATCCCGCCGCGCTAGTGGAATAACCGACCTTGACCGCGACACTGGCAGAGACAACGTCGCCGCGTCTGCCGCCGATAAAGATCGCTATCTCCTCCCACAGTTGTGGCCAGAGCGATGGACGCGCGTAATTCACAACCGAAGCTCCCGAATCCCATTCGAGGACATATTGCTGCTGGGCCAGCAACGCCGCCAAGCGATGCACATGTATGAGTCTTCTTCTCATGGTGTCACCACATAATAGGGTATTCCTGCACGTTGCAGTCTTGCTCTGATTTGTCCGCCATATCCGGTTGTTGGCAACTCTTCTGTGCCGAACCAAACAACGCGATTGACTCGACTTTGCACACTGTTGTTGATGGCCCAAGTGTCTTTCTCAATCTGTATCAGTTTGCGATCGAACTGACTACGTGTCATCTGATTCCAAGGCGTTGTGTTGGCCTCGAATCCAGTCCGTCGAGCGATATTGAACCCATCATAGTCTCGCGCGCCGTATTTTGTCTGGATTGCCGGCTCCGCATCAATGTACTCGCGAGCCAACGCTTTGACGAGGTACTCATTATGCACTTGCGTGGGCGTCTTTTCACGCAACCTCATCTCTTTCTGAGCCACCGCGAATCGCGAGTCGCTATACGCATTATGTGCCAGCACCGCATGGGTTCCGACGTAGAAATGGTGCTCGCCTTCGACTTCGAGGTTGTACACCCGTTCCGCGCCGCCCGGACGGATGGACTCGACAGTCACGATGCCGCTCTTGGTCCGCAGCCGCTCGCCGGCCTTGAGTTGAGCTGCGGGAACATAATCCTGCCGATCCTCGCTGAAGATGCGATGCACCGGCGTAGGTTCCAGCACGTCATCGCTCTCGCGGATGCGGATTTCCAGCACGCTACACGCCGACTGCGTGAAAACCGCGGTGACAACCCGCCCACGCCCGCGCTTGACCGGTGGGCACGGTCCGATGGCCAGCACTTCGGCCATTCCTTCCACCTCGATATCCCGCAACGACAGCAGTATCCTGCTGCCGACAGTCGCGCCGGCCTCTTTAATCCAACTGAGCGGGCGGACCATCCGGGCCTCGAAAATGTTCCCGTTGGCTCGTTCCATCCGCAGATGCATCAGCCGCCAGGTGGCCGGGTCCACTTGCGTCGGGGTATCCCGCCCGTCTTCAGCCTTGGTGACCTCGGTCAGCACGCGCTGGCACGGCTCCACGGTGTCGATCCTCTTGCGGCCTTTTTCCGTCAGCACCGGCGTGCGGCCGGTGAAGCAGATGAACGAGTTGAGAAACCCCGTGATCCCGCCGACGGCGCCGCCGAACATCGCGCCCGAGAGCGCGCCGTGATACGCGCCCTGGATCGCGTCGTCCATCGACGTGAAGTGCGAGTAGCCCTCGACGAATCCCTGAGCGGCCCCGAATCCCGCACCGATGGCCGCGCCGGTGGCCGCGTTCATGCCTGCCGAGGCCAGGCGGCAGGAAAGCGGCGCGGCGGCGCCAGCCTTCAGGGCCGCGCTCAGCCCGCCCGGGGCCAATTCAAAGGGGTCAGGGATCAATTTGCCTCCTGCCGCGCGGTGTTTGCGGGTCTGCCGCGCGGACGCAGGGTGGCCTGCAGGCCCGTCTGTTCCACCGTCTCTTTCCGCCAGTCGTCGTCGCCAGGTCCATCCTTGTGGAAAATCGTCCGCCGCCCCACGCCACGGTTGATGACGTGGAACACCATTCCGCCCGGTACATGACGTCGTTGAAGCGGCATGATGACATACTACGAGCATTTGCGTGACAGATCAAGCGTTTTCTTGGGATTTGATCCCTGACCCGTTTTCTCTCCTCGCGACGCGGTTGCCCACGGTGTCGCTCGGGCCGGACATGGCGGCCGTCAGCGCCGGCCGGCTCATCCCGGCCGCGTAGTTGCCGTATTCCGTGTTGCACAGACTGCTGAGAACC
>JBIOJL010000156.1:0-12640 GCA_044450885.1 Tepidisphaerales bacterium | reverse complement strand
CGCTGTCCAGCAGCGTCCCGGTATTTGAGCCGTGCCATCGACGCTGTATACAAACGGCATGCGGCGCTTTCCGATGGCCTCCCGTCGGACCCTGGGCACCCGCTGGCCCCCGGGTTCCCGCTGGCCCTGGAGCACCTTGTCAAACTCCACCTCGGCTTCGCCGTGCCCTTTGGCATCCAGCGCGATCGGCGCAAGGTCGAGCTTGCGGTGCGAGACCGATGGCTTGACTGACAGGTGCGCCGCGTCGCCGAAGGTCCACTGTTTCCACGCGGGATGCTCGAACGAGACCGGCGTGGCGACCGCGGTGAGGTCGGTGCCCAGCCCGTCGGCCGGGAGCCCGAAGAAATAGTCGGCCTGGACCACGGCCGTCAGCGGGCCGTCGTCCTCCGCGGCCCGGCGGGGCTCGCCGTCGGCCGGCTTGTCCTCGTCGCCGGACCGCAGGCTCACGGATGCCTTCATGCGGTCGGGCATGTAGTCTTCCACCAGGAACGAAACCGCGCCGAAATGCTCGCGGACATCACCGGGCAGTTGCAGGCGGGCCTTCCAGCGTCCCGTGGGCAGGTCGGCCGGCAATTCGACGTCAAAGGCGCAGGCGCCGTCGGCGTCCAGCGTCACCACGCTGCTCTTCCAGTCGACGCGGTCGGGCCGCTCGAGCTGCCAGCGCACCGGGAAGGCCGGCGGCACCGAGAGATCCGGACCGCGGACGATCGCCCGCAGGTGAACGGTCTCGCCGGGGCGATAGACGCCGCGCTCGGTATAGACGAAAGCCTCGTGCCCCTTGCGAAGATATTCGTCGCCGCCGATGTCTGCGTGCGACAGGTTGAGCTGGGCACGTTGCAGGTCGAGCCAGGTCAGGTCGCGCCCCGACTGCGCCAGCGCCGGCCGCGTCTGCGGCTGCACCAGGGCGGCCATGGCGGCCAGCAGCGAGGCCGGCCGGGTTGCGGGCGGCGCGATTGCCAGCCGCTCGGCCAGCACGATGGTCGCCCTTTCGCCGGTCGCGGGGACGATCGGCCCGACGCGGGCCAGGCCGTTTTCGTCGGTGATCGCCTCGCCGAGCGACTGGTTCTTGTCGGAATAGACGCGCACGCGCACCTGCGGGATGGGCGTGCCCTTGCTTAGCGACACGGCCCAGATGCAGACCGCGTCGCGCGTCTGTTTGGCCGACAGGGCGATGTCCGACAGCGTGACCATCGCCGCGGCGGATTCGACGAACGGATCACTGTCGCCATCGTCATCGTCGCTGTAGGCGTGGCTATGGCGGCGGTCCGAGCCAGCCAAAGCCGCGGCGCAATCCTGCTTGAGCCCCACCCGATACACGCCGTCGCGCGGCGCCGACGGCGGCAGCAGTTCATCAAGCGACAGCGGGATCTGCTGCGGCTTGTTTTTCTCACTGGGCAGCGAAATCACCTTGCTGCACACCGGCTCGCTGTACGAATCGGGGTTCCGCCACGACCAGCGCGAGCCGCCGTTCCGCCAGACCACGATGTTGTTGTCGTAGACGCGGGTGATCTCGACTTTGAACCGCGACATGTTGGTGGCGTGGGCCATGATCCGCCGGTTGCCGGCCGAGCCGAGGTAGCCATCGGTGTGGTCGAGCCAGAGCGACGCGGCCCGGTCGGGGATGAACGCGGAGAGAACCATCGGGCGGGGATAGACGTGCTCGTCGCTCCCGGCCGGCGCTGCGGCAATCTTCACGGCGTAGCGCGTGCCCGGCTGGAAGTCGCCGGCAAGCGTCGCCTCGTGGCCGTCGGCGGAGATCGTAAATGGCACCTTGGGCTCAACCGAAACCAGCGGGCGAAGCACATTGCCTGCCATTGTCCCGTTGAAGGAGAGCGTCAACTGCACCGGCCCGCTCGCCGGCGAGTGGGCGACGAGTCCGGTCGGCAGCAGGCGCGGGCTGACGGTCACGTCGCACCCGATGGCCTGCGGGGTTGCCAGCGGGCCGCTCACGCCGGCCAGTCCGGCCGACAATCCGAACCGCAGCTTGCACTCGTCCGAGTCGATGCGCATCGCCGGCAGCGGGCCGACGAGCAGCCGGATCGTTTTGGACGGCTCCTTGTCGATCACGCTGGCCGGCACGGGCGCCGATCGGTCCAGCGTGCTGAGGCACAGATGCTGCTGCACGTCGGCCGGCAGGACGGCATCGTTGAACGTTGCCTCGAGCTGAATCCTGTCGTCCTCGATGGCCGACTGACGGACATCGAGCAACTGGAGCGTCCCGGTCGAGAACTCGGAAACGAACGGCGCGGAAAGTTTGAAGCCATCCGTGCTGGCAACCCGGTCGGCCGGGATGGTGATCGTGTAATGCGATCCGGGACGCAGTTCGCCATCCGGCACGAACGTCAGCGTCCGGGCATCCGCCCAGTTGAATCGCCCCGCCAGCGGCGGATTGATGACCGCCGGCGCAGCCCCATCGCGACGGTGCTGCACGTCGAGGTTGAACTTCCACACCAGTTTCGCTTGGGCCGCAGTGCCCGGCGGATCGAACCGCTCCACCCGCAGCAGGTCGCGCCGCTGTGTCCGATGGGTGCCGGCATACCAGGCCCAGAGGCCCAGGTTGGCCAGGGCGAAGCAAAGCACCGTGATCCAGAACCGAAGTTGAAACCGCGCCGCAGGGTTTGCGGTGGAAGGTGTCATCGAACGATCCTCCTTGATCGTACGGATGGACATGTCAGATTGCGCCACGACCGAACGGCGGCATTATACGTCGGATGGGCAGCGCGGCAAACGGAAAACGGGAGGAGAATTCTTTCGGGTCTGCCTCTTGCCATGCGGGGCCTGTATGGTATTATTCATCCCCGATGAATTTGGACGCGACGGCTTGGACAACAGCGTAGAAAGAGTGCCAAGTCTGTCCAGCAGACGTGCGGAATTGAGGATTTCGCAGCAGTTCATTTGACGTAAGTTGATAGAAAATGATGACTTACAGATTGTTTGGGTTGCGGGTGTAGCTCAGTGGTAGAGCGTCACGTTGCCAACGTGAATGTCGAGGGTTCGAACCCCTTCACCCGCTTTCGCATAAGGCCCTGCAAATTAAAGACTACAGTGCTCACTGTCACTACCGCGATCCAGCTTCGGCGACACCTGGCAGGGACAATCCCAGCAATGGCGGGCGTCGCCCTCGGCACGCATCCCTTTGAGAACTACCAGCCGAAGAAGCGGTAGGGGTCGTCCCATTCCTCGAGCTTTTCCAGATAGCAGCCCTTCTCCCACCGGCGCTCGGGCGATTGGCCGTTCGTCAACTTGACGGGGGACGCGAAACGCTCCAGGACCGGCGCCTGTCCCTGCACACCGAGGTTGCCCAACAGCCGCGAAAGCGAGCAACTCATGCGGCGGAAAGTACGCTTTGTGTTCTGCTGCTGCACCTTGAACTGCCAGGGCACGAGCTGGCAGAACACCATATGGCCATCTTCGGAGCAGGCCAGCACGCCGTCACCGACCGCAAGAGCGCCGCCGGTGACCAGCGGAATGTCGCGCGGATCACGGTTGTGGACGTCGGCGGGTCCGATTCCCGTGAGCGGCGAGTTCGCCGAGGGCGGCTCAAAGAACGTACCGATGTGCTCAGCCGGCCTGGTCACCACGGCACCGGGCAGAAACGTGTTGGCCTCTGCGGCATCAAGTCCCACGGCCAGGACACGTCCGTCCTGCTTGAGCCACGCCGCAATGGCCGCCTTGTCCGCCGCGAGCGCAGCGCCGCCACCGGCGGCAACGACCAGCACGCGGCCGGGTTTCAACGCGCCGGCGGCATAGGCTTCAACCGCAAAGCCGGCCTGCTGCAGATGCTTCTGGCCGGCCGGATCGCCAGCGTAGAGGAGGGTGCGGCGCGGCATGGGTTTCCAGGTGCTGGTGTAGGACAGCAGGTTCCGCACCAGCCGCTGGGCGCCCGGATCGCTTTCGGTGCGTCCAGTCACATCCATCTGGCAGAAGAGCACCAATCCCTGGCCCTCGCGGTATTCCATCAGCGGGCTGTATTGCAGGCTGTAGCCGCCGTCGATCAACGGCAGGAAGTCGCCGCAGGCCGGCTTTTCAATGAGCACGCTGGCGACGTTGCCGCGATTGCCGCAGCGCCAAGGGCGTGTCACCACGACGCCGGCATTCAGGATCGTCGGATTGATGAGCGGGTAGGGGCGCTGCTCGTACTTCAACTGTGGCGCCATGTTGGTCGCCTCGCCGCGCCAGTCGCGCAGAAGGTTCTCGTCCAGTCCAGCCAACGCGGCATGATCGGGGATGCGCCGGAAGACTTCGCGCAGGCCATACTCCTGCACGCGGAAGCCGAAGCGTTGCTCCAGCACATCGGCCTGCTGTTCGAAGACCAGCACGCGCAGGCCATCGCGGACCCTGGCGAGATTCGGCCCCGGACCCTCGGGAGTCAGGGCGTGCTTGCCGACGACCAGCATGTCATACCTGGACAGATCGACGTCCGCCTGAACGGCCTCGCCGCGCACGCCCAAAGCGCCCAGCCCTCTGATGGTTTCGCCGTTCGGGTCGAAGATCGCCAACTTCGCATTCATTTGTGGCGCCGCGTCCGGCGCGAGCACGTTGAGTGCGAAGGTATCTTCCTGCGTCTCGCCGGAACTGAATTTCGCCGTAAGCTGAAGCGCGTACGCGCCCGGCTTGAGGTCCGCGGGCAGCGCGAACTTCAGCGGTTCCTGGTGAATATCGCCCGTCGGCGCGGTGAACTTCGCGCCGCCCGTCAATGGCGTGGGCAGATTCAGCGACCAGTTGTAGTCGCAGGAAACCGTGACGCGGCTGTTGTTGATCGCGATGATCTGCTTCTCGACGGTCTCGCCCGCACGGAAATTGTGGCCCTTTTCAGTGAACGCACCCGGCTTGCCGCCCAGATACGCCAGCAGCGGCCGGTTGTTGCGCAAGATCGCCTGGCCCGCGACGGTCGGGGTCCAGTCGGTGCGTTCGTAGGCATAGGTCTGATTGTCATATCGTTGATCGATGAAGTCGGGGCTGTACCCGGGGCTCTGAAGTTTGTCCCAGTCCACCCGGAGGTCCTGGCGACGTTTGTCGGCGTCGTCCCGGAGCTTCCAGTACTGCGCATAGGTCCAGGGGCTGGTCGCCGATACACCCCAGGTTCGAAAGGCGCGCCAGTTATCCGCCGTGTACCGGGCCACGACTTCCTGGATGCCGTCGAAAACAGGGTCGGCAAAGTACACGGGGTATTCCCAATGCTGCCAGGGCTGTCCCGCGTTGAATTTCCTGGCTTCCCAGCGCAGGTCCTTCTTTTCATTTTCGCTGAGCTTAAAGGCCGAGTCGCCGAGCCACTGTGCATCCCATTCGGCCACGCAGAGTTCATACGGCACCTTGCCGCCATGTCCCTGCCAAGGCAGCTTGCCCTGGTAATAGCCGCGGTACATGCTCCAGTTGAGGAAATAGGGCATGCCATATTCGCACAGGAATGCGGGTTTCCGGCCCTTGGTCGCAAACTGTTCGAACCAGTCGGAGCGCTCCTGGACGGGCACGAAGTTCAGGTAGAAGTTGCTGGTGTACATCATCCCCAGGTTCCCCGAAGAGTGATGATAGATGATGCGGGTGGGGTCCTGTCCGTGGACGATCTCCTCGACGGCCAGGGCGTTCTTGATGTTCTTCCTGTAGGAATCGTCCTTTGGCTCGTACACGCCATCGATCATGTCCGGGTTCATGACTTCGAAATAGCCGGTGGCGTTGTGGCTGGTCGAATAGGCGACCACCGACGGGTGATTCTGGGCCACGCGCACGTAGAAGCTCGCATCCCCGGCGTAGCCATTTGTCTGTGCGGCGTTGGCCGCTTTCCAGTCGTAGTCGTGGAAGTGCGGCACCGTGAACGAGATCAGCATCCCGGTATCGTCGGCCGCGCGCAACAGTTCCTCAAAGCTGAGATGCGAACCGGGCTTGCAGTCATAGTTGTGCGTGTAGACCAGGTTGATGCCCATGCCCTTCAGGCGCTCCATGGATTCTTTGGCCGCCGCGTAGGTGGCGCTTCCCGCGCCCAACGTCGTATTGTCGATCGGAACGGCGGACCAGAAGAGGCGTGTGCCGTTGAGGATGAAATCGCGGCCGTCGATCCACATCTCCCGAAAACCGAAACGCACCGGCGGACAAACATCGACCGCCTTGGCGGCGGAATCGAGCAGCGAGAACTCGAGGTCGTACTGATTGCCGGGCGTGTTGATGTCCCAGAGCTTCTCCGGTTTCCAAGGCTGAGTGAAGCTGAGGCGACCGTTCTTCAGATCAGCTTCTTTGAACGGGGGGCTCAGCAGCGTCTTGACCGGCTGGCCTCGATCGGAAATCTTCGCCTGAAACTTGTATTCCGCGCCCGCCCTCAGATTCGTCAGGTCCGCATGTACCGTCAGCGTCCCCTGGCGAACAGACGGATCCACTTTGACATTCGTCACGCGCGCCTGGGGCGGCGTGCTGATCAGGAACACGTCGCCGCAAAGGCCGCGATATTTCACATCGCCCTTGATCTCCTGGGGCATGTTCGTGTCGTTGAACGCAAGCATCGTTTCTTTGAGCGGCAAGGCCTGGACGAAGATCGAGAGCACATGCTTGCCGCCTGGCTTCACAGCGGCGGTGAGGTCCAGTTCGCCGGCGGGAAAGTGCAGCTTGCCGATCTTCTTATCGTCCAGGAATACCGTCGCCAATGAATTGAGGTAATCCACGCTCAAGGCAATGCGCCGGCCGGCCCAATCCGCGGGCACAGTGATTTCGCGTTGGTACCAGGCCTTCGTGACTCTCGGCAGATTCTGATTCTTCCAGCCCGGGTGCGCGTAGACCGTCTGGGATTCTTTGCGGTCGAAACTGTTGTTTCCCGGCCAAGGCCCGGGCACCTTGAAGAAACCCCAGTTGCCGGCCGGCGCGCTGGCGTCGCTGGTCGCCGGTTGCCAACGCCACAGGCCATTGATGCAGAGGCGTTCGCGCGCCGGCGTCTTCTCGCGGTAGGCCTTGTCGAGGTTCCAGACAGGCTTCACGCCGGCGGGCAACGGCGCATCGTTCTGGGCCAGGCAGACAGATGCGGCCGACCACGCAACCAACGCGAAAATCGAAAGATGCAGCGCCGCCCTCGATGCCATGGGGGTTCCTCCATTCAATTCAGCAGTGATCAGCAGAACGTCGAATATGGTTACACCGAGGGCTGGCGTTTGTTTTCCGATCGGCGTGCCGGGTCATGAGCCCGACGAAAGATCGAAAATGACAAGGAGTTATGATCGGCGCCGACAAGCCGCAGCGCGGAGAGCGTTTCGCATCCGGTCGGGGTGCCCGGCACGGTCTCGCGGCCAGTTTGGTGTATTAGTGGTGCGTCGATATCCCGGCTGGCGGTGCGCGCGGCGTTGTCGGTGCCCGTCGTCCGCAACGCCACGGCTTCGGCTTCCTTCTCCGGCTCCGGGGTCATCGGCACGCGGGGCACGCCTTCGCGCAGGTCGGCCAGGCTGACGTGGGAGTCGCGCCCAATGGTCAACACGGGCGAGGGATGGCGGGCGAATTCCTGCGTCACCTTCACGGCAAGCCCCTCTCGCCTTTTCGCGAGTATCTGAGCATAATGCCGGGCATCGACAAGGACTCATTTGTATGGCAAGAAAACGCGAGATGACGGACCAGGCACCGGTGTCAGACACGTTCACACTGACGCCCGGGTTGCGCCGATTTCTATACCTCACCGCCGCTGTGTGCGGGGCGGCCATCCTCATCGTCGAAATCCTCGGCGCAAAAATGCTCGCCCCCTACTTCGGCACCTCCCACTTCGTCTGGACCGCTCAGATCGCGGTAACACTCATATCGCTCTCGGCCGGTTATTACGCCGGCGGCTGGTTCGTCGACCGCACGCGCAACCTCGGCCGGCTCTTTGCCTGCATCTTCGCAGCGGCGCTTTATCTCGGCCTCACTGTGCCGCTCTGTCGCCCGGTCGCCGCAGCATGCCTCGACCTCAAGCTCGCTACCGGCTCGCTTCTGGCCTCCGGCTTCCTCTTCCTCGTCCCGCTTGGGCTGCTCGCCATGTCCTCTCCGTTTCTCGTGCGCGTGATGACATCATCGCTTGGCGGCGTAGGCAAGCAGGCCGGCCGGCTCTCGGCCATCAGCACCGCCGGCAGCGTCCTTGGCACCGTCCTGATCGGCTACGTCCTCATCCCCTTCTTCCCCAACTCCGTCACCATGCTCTGCACGTCCGGTTCACTCGCCATCCTGGCCGCCGCCTATCTCATCGCCTGGGGCAGCGGCCTTCGAGCCCGCTCCGGCCTGGGCATGATTCTTCTCACCGGCATCGTGGGATACCTGGTTCTTCTTCCCGAAGACCGCACTCTGCCGGGATTCAGAGAGATCGAACGCTCCAATTCAAACTTCGGCATGCTGCAGGTCATGAAGGCCGATGGAGAGCCATACTATTTCCTCCTCAACGACCTGCTCGCGCAGAACTGCTACGACACGCGGCGCCGCCAGAGCGTACACAGTTTTACATACCTGCTGAATCTGCTCTCGCATGCATACACACCCGCTATCTCCAATGCCCTCTTCATCGGCATGGGCGTGGGCATCGTGCCGATGCAGTTCACCCGCGAGGGGATCACCGTTGACGTCGTCGAGATCAACCCCGCCATGGTGGGAGTTGCCGAACGGCACTTCGACTTCAGCCGCAGCAGAGTAAACCTGTCAATTGACGATGGCCGGCATTTCCTCAACCGCGTCCCGCGCCAGTATGACACCATCATCCTCGATGCATTCGTGGGCGATTCATCGCCCTCGCATCTAATGACCCGCGAGGCGTTCGCCGCCATGCGCGTGGCCCTGCGCCCCCACGGCACCCTGGTCATCAACTCCTTCGGCAACCTTCGGCCGGACGACGATTACTACACGGCCTCGCTCTACAAGACGCTCAGCTCGGTCTTCAAGACCGTGAAGATCCACGCGGCCGAGAATGACGGGAACATCTTCTTCGTGGCCTCCGACCAGCCGCAGCTTGCCTTCCTCCATCAACCCGATCTGACAACGGTTCATCCCGATCTCCTCGAGACCGTAACCAAAGCTGTCCACCGTACCGTCGAGACCGATACGCGCCACGGCCGGGTCCTGACCGATGATTTCAACCCCGTCGAGTACTACGACGCTCAAAACCGCGAACGCCTGCGCCGCGGGCTCGTCGCGTGGACCATTCGCTGAGTTTTGCCGCATGTAGTCGTTCGCGGTTACCGTGCTGGTGACCGTTCGCGGCTCGATCACCCTCGATTCAGTTCTGGTTGAAGTCGTGCTATAAAGCGACGAGGAGAAGCCTGATGGCCAGATGCCGATCACGGCCGATCACGGCTGATCGCGGTGGTATTGACTTCGGGATCATCACGTCCGAATCCAGTCGAAGAATCCCAGTTCTTCAAGAGACGACCGTAGTTGAGATTGCTGCTCCATCGTGAGGTTCGTGTGCGGCAGGCGGGCCGGACCCACGTCCACGCCCAGGAAACCCATCGTCGCCTTGGCGGCGGCCATGTAGCCAACACTGGCCAGGAGTTCGATCAGTTGGCCCGAACGATACTGCTCGGCGCGGGCACTCGCCAGGTCGCCTTGCGAGAAAGCGGCCATCATCCGATGGTAGAGCGGAGCCGCGAAGTTGTAACTGCTGCCAATGGCGCCGGCCGCTCCGAGAGCAAGGGCCGCCAGCAGGTACTCGTCCACACGGCTACTCCGCAGCGCCGACGCCAATGATCAGATCGAACCGCTCGCCGTAGCGGTGGCCATCCAGGGTGACATCCAATCCGATGATCGAAACACCGGTGGCCGCCCCGCCCGTTACGCTCAGGCGAACCTGGAACGCCCCGCGTGATTCCGCCGCCAGTTCGCCCTGCAGCAGCGCCGGCTCGGCCACGATGCCGGGCGGCGCGTGGATTTCGATACGGTGCGTCTGCGGGTCCTTTCGAAAGTTGCGCACATGAATGGCGACTTCGGCGCGTTGGCCGGGACGGAGCATCGTCCGATAGGGCTCCGCCCGCACCCAGAATGGATCGAACCAGTAGCGATAGTCCGGATCGTTGCTGAGAGATCGGAAAGCATCGCGCATTTCGTAGGACCACTTGCGGTAGCGCTCGATGAACGCGGCCGGGTGGTCCATCACGAAGGAGTGGCCGCCCACGAGAATATCGGGTTTGAGCCGGCTCAGGTATTCAGCGCCGTAGATATAGCCTTCTTCGAGAATGGCGCTGTTGTGGGCGACCATGGCCTCGTGGCCCGTCTGGGTGGGATCGTCGGGATCGCCGAAGATATTGTCGCCGGTAAAGGCGACGTTGCGGCCGTCAATCCGTCCGTGCATGCACAGGGCGAACTCGGTCTGGCCGGGCATCCAGTCCACGGTGAAACGGCAGCCTTCCCATTCGAAGGTCTCGCCGGACTTGAATGCGCGATCGACCTTCACGCCATCGAGGCCGCTGCCGTATGCCTGGATGGGCGCGGCGTAGTCGAAGCGCTCGGGGTGTTCCATCTTGTCGACCATGTTGTCCAGCGCCCAGATCTTCGTGCCCCATTTGTCGCGCAGGTGCGGCGCCTGCAGGAAATGGTCGCCATGCATGTGGGAAATGATCACGGCGTCGATGGCCCTGAGGCCGAAGTGCTTGCGCAAGCCCTCCAGCGAGGCATCGAGGAACTTGATGTCGAGTAGTCCGCAATCCACAACCAGCGCATGGCCGTTGTCGGCGAGGATCAGTCCGAAGTTGGGCCAGAAGTCTTTGCGTTTGAACTTGAAAAGGTGCGGCGACACCTGAACGACATCCGGCACGGGCGTCGGCTTGGAAACCTTGTCCTGGTAGGCGGCCGACGCACCCTCGACCCCGTACCCGCGCACGTAGAGCTTTTCAAGCCGCTGCAGTTTCCCGGCGTATTCGCGCAACTGCGTCCTGGGATCGCGCACGACCGGGCCGTGCGAAGGCAGCAGCCACGCGGGCTGGGCATCGGCGAGCAGCGCCACGGACTTCTGCAACGCTTGGATACCCGCGGCGAAGCCATAGTCCCACTCGGTGTCGAACCAGGTGTGCATCCGGGCGCCGTCGAGCATAACATCGCCGCTGAACGCAAGGCGGCGGCCGTTCAACTCGAGTTGATAGGTCATGCCGCCCGGGCTGTTTCCGGGGGTGTTCAAGCAGGCGAATTCCAGTCCATGCCAACGGAATGTTTCCGCGGGTTTGAACGTCTGGTCGAGGGCAATGGGCTGAATCGGCGGCCGCACATAGCTGGAACCATGGATCGTCATTTTGTCGCCAAGGCGGACCTTCATGGTGCGGAAATCCGCCGGCCGCTCGAAGAGCATCCGCTCGCTTTCAGGGGCGGCCAGTTTGGCGCCCGATCCCTTCAGCCGCGGCGCTCCCTGGCATTGCTCGCGTTGGTGGTGGGTGAAGAGAACGCGCTCGATGTGATTCACGCCGATGGCCTTCAGGTGGTCGAGCACGCTGCCATTGCCCAGGTCGATCAGCAGCGCCGCGTCACCGTTGCGGAGGACGTAGACGTTGCAGGTGTCTGACCAGACAAACAGGCCGGGAAACGTGTTAGCGTCGGGTTGAAGGAAGACAGTGCCTGCCGGCGCAGACGTGGCCGCATCGGCACACGCCGTTTGCAGGCAACCTGTGCTGCAGATCACCAGCCCAAGCAACACTCGCCAGAACATCATTCTCCTTGCGTTTCCGCATTCAAGGGTAGAGTTTTGCCCGTCTCCTTTGGCGGCTTGAGCATGACGCCCGCGACCGGTCCCCAGATGGCCTGCATCAACTCGTGGATCTCCGGTTCCGCCGTCAGCAGTTCAGCGCGGTTGAAGGGGAAGAAGTCGTTCTCGCCGAAATAGGCTTCCGTCATCTCGGCGAAGAACTCCTTGTGATCGGTCAGCGCGTAGTGCCGCACGCGCCTGCCGTTGTAGAGCAGCGTATTGTCGCCATGGCCGCTCCGTTTGTAATCCTCGTACGCCTTGAGAATCCGCGGATCCTCGAAGCCCAGCACCTGGTCGTGATAGGCATGGGCCAGTTCGTGCAGCACCACCCACGGCTGCTCGTTGATGTTACGCGGCGTGGCCAGATCGGCGGCCACGGGGATATGGACGCATTTCACCAGATCGGCCGAGTAGCCGTTCTCCTTCAGCCAGCCAGCGCCGGGGTGGTACTGCATGGGCCGCAGCTTGCCGTGGCTCAGGTCCAGCACGATGGTCACGGCCTGCAATTTCTCCAGGGGCTTGGGCGCCACCACCGCCTTGATGTCGGACAGCTTGTACTCCAGGAAGCGGAGTGCCCTGGCGCCCAATGCATCGTCGGGCGGAGTGAGCAGCCGATCATCCACGCGCACTTTCCAGCCTTCGATATTGCGCGTCGTGTGAGAAGTTGGCTTGGGCGGCTCGGGCTTTGTCTGAGCCCGGCCATCCTGCAGCAGCTTCTTCATCCCTTCGCCCAGGGCATTGCCCACCAGGAAATACGTCTCGGCATTGCCAAATTCGTGATGACCGTGGCCGGGGTTCGGCGAATCCTCAGGCTTGCGAACAAAGTCGTGCGTTTCCACAAACAGTACGTTTCCCTTGAACTCCGGGCGTGCCGCGGCCGCGGCCGGGGGGTTTGGCAATGTTTCCCACACGCCCCGAGCCAGCCCCCAACGGCCCGTGAGTTCACCGAAGACAACCCGGAGAGTTGGCGCGGTGAGTTGCTTT
>JBIOJL010000155.1:0-12678 GCA_044450885.1 Tepidisphaerales bacterium | reverse complement strand
TGGAACAATGCTCGGGTGGCATGGGCAAGTATTCTTGCCCGTGTCCTCGCCCGCCACACGACTTGAGCTGCACAGAACTACAGTGTTCGGTTGCCGTCAAAATGCACGCTCCGAGTTTCCCGTTTCATATCCCCGGTCATTGCACTAGAATGTGTCGCATGAGTCTGGAGCCACAGCACATCACCAGCATCTCCGGCGTCTGCGGCGGCAAACCCTGCATCAGCGGGACGTGCATCCGGGTCCAGGACATCGTGCTTCGGGCCGATGCCGGCGATTCGCCCGACGAGATCCTCGCGGCATTTCCGCATATCAGGCTGTCTGCAATTCACGCCGCGTTGGCCTACTACTACGATCATCGGGAGGCCATCGATCGACAGATCAGGGAATCCGACGCCCTGGTGGCACGAATGCAGGAGACTGCCGCCGCGGGGTGAAGCATGCTCCGATATCACCTTGACGAGTTAGCCCTCGGACTCGCCTCGTTGTTTAGCCGCTTCTCTGCTGAGGAATTCGCCAACCGAGTGGAGTTTCTGTAACCCAACGCCGATGCTCGCCCTCGCCCTTCCCATCCCCTCGCTGCTCGCCCTGCTGGCCATGGCCGTCGCCTGCGCGCTGCTCTCCGTCATCGTCGTTCTCCGCGGCTGGGCGTTCATCGGCGAGGGCATCGCCCACGCCGGCTTCGGCGGCGCGGGCACGGCGTGGATGCTCTCCCTGCTGCTTCCCTCCGTCGCCCTGTTCCACACCCCGGCGGGGATCTACCTCACGTCCGTCGCCTTCTGCATCGTCATCGCCCTGGCCATCGGCACGTTCACGCGCCGGGGTCTGGTCCACGCCGACGCCGTCATCGGCATCTTCCTCGTCCTCTCGCTCGCGTGGGGTTTGCTGGCACAGTCAATCTACATGTACCGCAGCCACGGCATGGCGCCGCCTGACTTTCCCTCCTACTTCTTGGGTAGCGATCTCTCGCTCCTGCCGGCGGGCTTTCTGTTTGCCTCGGCCGTGGCCTGCGTCGCGGTGATCGTGGTGGTTGCTCTGCTGGCCAAAGAGATTGTCTACTACGCCTTCGACCCGATGCTGGCCGAGACTTCCGGGGTGCGCGTGGGGCTGATCCACTACCTGCTGATCGTGCTCATCACCGTCGCCATCGTCATTGGCATGCGAATTCTCGGCAGCCTGCTGGTGACGGCGCTGCTGATTCTCCCCGGCGCCGCGGCCCTGCTGGTCAGCCGCGACCTGCGGACGGTGCTGGGGATCTCCATCGCGACGAGCCTGGCCGGCACGCTCGCCGGCGCCGCCGTCCACGTCCGCTGGCGCTTCATCCCCGACGGCCCGGCCATCGTGCTGGCGCTGGTGCTCGTGTTCGTCGGCTGCTACGCGGCCAGAACCCTGCGACAGTGACAAATGAGTACACAAACGTTGCGACAATCTCGCGATCGCTGCCTGGAGCTGCCGCTGGCCGGCTGGGGCAACTATCTGCCGCAGGTGTCGCGGCAATATCGGCCGGAATCCCACGCGGACCTGTGCCGGCTCCTGGCGGAGGCGGCGGAGCCGTCGTGGGTCGCACGGGGATTGGGCCGGGGCTACGGCGACTGCGCCGTCAACGGCGGAGGGGGCGTCCTGCTGCAAACGCGGCTGGCGCGGATGCTGGAGTTTGACGCGGAGGCAGGAAACCTGCGCTGCGAGGCGGGCGTCAGCCTGCGGGAGATCATCGACGTGGTGCGGCCGCGGGGATGGATGCTGCCGGTGATTCCGGGCACGGCGTTCGTCAGCGTGGGCGGGGCCATTGCGGCCGACATTCACGGCAAGAATCACCATCGGGATGGCACCTTCTGTGATTTCGTGACGGGGCTGGAACTGCTGACGGCATCCGGCGAGGTGTTGCGCTGCTCGCGGGAAGAAGACGCCGACGTCTTCTGGGCGACAGCCGGCGGAATGGGCCTGACGGGGGTCATCCTGCGGGCGGCGCTGCGGCTGGTGAAAGCGCCGAGCGCGTATGCGACGGTGACCTGGCAGCGCGCGGATTGCCTGGACAAGGTGCTGGAGTTGATGGCCGCGGGAGATGACCGGTTTACGTACTCCGTGGCTTGGATCGACTGCCTCGCCGGCGGGGCCTCGCTCGGCCGGTCGGTGCTGATGCAGGGGAATGTGTCGCAAGTTGACGAGTTGCCGGACGATCTGAAAGACCGGCCGCTTTCCCTGCCCGCGCGCCGGCGAAAGACGGTCCCATCCTGGTTTCCGTCATTCCTGCTCAATCGCACTACCGTGAAGCTGTTCAATGCCCTGTACTACCGGCAGCACGGCGACCGGACGGGCATCATCGCCCAGGATGCATTCTTCCATCCCCTGGACGCCATCAACCACTGGAATCGCATGTACGGCAAGGCGGGGTTCGTGCAGTATCAATCGGTGATACCGCTGGCCGTCGCCCGGCAGGGACTGGTGGAGCAATTGGAGATCATCTCCGCGTCGGGACGCGCTTCGTTTCTTGCGGTGCTGAAAACCTTTGGCCGGCAGGGCAACGGAATGCTGTCGTTCCCGATGCCGGGTCTGACGCTGGCCATCGACCTGCCCAATCGCAGCGGATTGCAGGAGGTGTTGGCGAAGCTTGATGAGGTTGTCCTCCGCCACGGCGGGCGGCTCTATCTGGCCAAGGATGCGTGTACGTCGGCGCAGAGTTTTGCCGCCATGTATCCGCGGCTTGGCGAGTTCCGCGCCGTCAAGCGGCGGATCGATCCCGAGAACCGGTTCCAGTCATCGCAGTCGCGCCGATTGGGAATCGCGGCCGGGGAGGACAAATGAGCCGCCGCATCATCATTCTCGGCGCGAGGTCGGCGATTGCCCGCGAGTTGGCACGCCTTCTGGCGGGCGAGCCGCAGACGCAGATCGTCCTCGCCGGCCGGGATGTGGCGGAATTGGAATACGACGCGGCCGACCTGCGCATCCGCTCCGGGGCAGTTGCGAGTGCCCGACAGAGTGCCGCCAGTGCCCGCACGGGCGGCGTTTGGCCCACGCCGCCTCCGCCGACCTCCGCCGGTGAGGGCACCGGCGGCACTTCATTCGATTGCCCTGGAAACCGATCCGGCGCCGAAGTGAGCGTTGCCCGATTTGATGCGCTGGACTATGCCTCGCACGCCGAAGCATGGAAGCGCTGGACGGAGGGCTTCGACGGCGAGATCGGCGTCGTTATTTGCTTCGGAACGCTACCGGAACAGGCTAAGGCGCAGGACGATGCGGAGCTGGCCCGCCTGGCCATCGAAAGCAACTTCACCGGCGCCGTCTCAATTCTCACGCCCGCGGCCAACACGCTGGCCGCGCGGCGCAGCGGCTTCATTTGCGTGATCGGTTCCGTCGCCGGCGATCGCGGCCGCCAGAGCAACTATGTCTACGGCTCGGCCAAAGCCGGTCTCTCCGCGTTCGTGCAGGGCATGCGGCAACGGCTGGCCCAGGTGGGTGTGCGCGTGCTAACCGTCAAGCCCGGGTTCGTGGACACGGCCATGACGTTCGGCTTGCCGGGGATGTTTCTGGTTGCCTCGCCGGCGCGCGTCGCCGCCGACATCCACCGCGCCATTCGGCGCGGCCGCAACGTGATCTACACGCCGTGGTTCTGGCGGTGGATCATGCTGATCATCCGGGTGATTCCGGAGAGCGTGTTTGCGAGGCTCAAGCTGTAGCCGCGATCGTTGATCGCGGTTTCCCCGTCCATCGCGAACAACAAATACAGCTATTGAAAACCTCCACAGATGCCAATTGTTCGACGATACGGTATAATCCCATGCTGCCATGGTTTCCATGAACCAGATCAATGTTGTCGTCCGCCGGATCGCCGAGCGTTTTCGCCCGGAGAAAATCATTCTATTCGGCTCTTACGCCTACGGACATCCGAACGAGTATTCAGACGTCGATCTTCTGGTCCTAATCAAGGGTCATGGCGTTCATGATCGGTCTCTGGCGATCCGCGAGGCAATTGAGGCAGACTTTGCGATGGACGTGATCTGTCGCTCTCCTCACGAGTACAGAGAGCGCATCGCGTGGGGAGACTGGTTCCTGAGAGACATTGACGAGAAGGGCGAGGTCCTCTATGACGCGGCTCACGCTCGAGTGGGTGACCAAGGCCGAGGGAGACTTCCACACCGCACAGCGAGAAGTCCGCGCCCGAAAGCTGCCCAATCACGATAGTGCCTGTTTCCACTCGCAACAATGCGTCGAGAAGTACGTCAAAGCGCGGCTGCAGGAAGCCGGCATTGCCATCCCGCACACCCATGACCTGGAGTTGCTGCTCAAACTCGCCCTGCCAGTCGAGCCACTTTGGTCGGGGCTACAGCCGGCCATGCGCGTGCTGACCGTGTACGCGGTCAAAGTCAGGTATCCCGGCTCGCATGTCAGCCGAACCCAGGCCAAGGAAGCGTTCATCCACTGCCGGGCAATCCGGAAACTCATACGCCTGGGTCTTGGACTCAAACCGTGATCACCTCACCGCAACGAGAGCACTGTCACCGCCGCCAGGAGCAGTGCGAGTGCAGCCGGGCCAGCCAGCGCCCAGCGCGGTGCAGTCCGGCCGGATATCCAGGCGGCGGCGAGGACGAGCGTCATCAGTACGAACGGCTCGAAATAACGCTGCCAGGCGTTGGCTCCCGTGGTGTGCGCCAGCGAGAACGCCGCCCACGCCACCAGGAGAATGGTCCCCCGATGCCGGCCCAGCGCGATGATCCACGCGGCCGACAGGCCTCCGCCGAGCGCGGAGAGCAGGACGATCAGTGGCGACCGGTTGCAGATCACCGGCAGCCGGCGGACGATGTTCCAGATTCCGGAAGACCGGCCGGATTCAAAGCTGTAGGATGACTCGGGCGCACTGCCCAGGATCAGCCCGACGAGGATTCCCAGCAGCACCCAGCGGATGGCCGGGCGGATCCGCGGCCAGGCGGGCACGAGAAAGCCCGCCATGGCGGCGCTGACGATGGCGATCAGGCAGAGCACGACCGCGGGCACGGCGAAGTTGAGATGCTGGTGGGCCTCGCGCAAGCTCGGCGGCACAGCGCCATGCCAAGCATACACAAATGCTGCCACAGCCGCGATGGCCGGCAACATGGCCAGGGTGGTGATGGCCAGCCATCGGGGTCTGTTGGCGGGCGATAGCCACGCGGCTGTCCAAAACAGCGCTATTGCCCAGAGGTGGATCTGCCGCGTGAGCACGAGCAGCAGCATGGCCAGGCCGGCGGCCACGAGGGTGTGGCCGTCGAGCGGCTCCCGCATCGCCAGCAGCAGCACTGCCAGCAGACCCAGCCACGCGGCGTTGTCCGGCAGCAGCCAGACGCCCGACGAGAACACATAGAGCGAACTGGCCAGGGGCAGGCCGAGCGCGATGGCGCGCGTTGTGCCGGCCGTTCGTGCCGTGGCCGCTGCCAAAAGCATCAGGAGCGCAACCGTGAAGAGGCTGGCGATGAGTTGCAGGATGCGCGGGTCGTCGCTGAGCCAACGATCCACGGCAGCCATGACGAGGTGGAATGCAGGCGTGGTCGCAGATGGATAGTCGCGCAGATTCGGCGTGGGCAGTTGGGCCGCGAACTGGCGAATGGCGGGAAGGTGATAGACTCGCTGGTCGTACGCGCCTCGTCCGAGATCATCACGGGCGAGGATGAGCGGGACGGCGGCGAGCAGGAACAGGAGCGACAGCACCGCTCCGGCCATCAGGCCCGGCCGGGGCGTGGCTCCGAGCGGCGGCGCATCAGATGGGTTTGACTCGTGTCTGGTCATAATCTGCTTTCCGACAGCGAGCGGTGACAAGGACCGTTTCGGTGATCCTCGCATCTGGAGGCCGGGGTCACGCGACGGTCAGATAGCTTCCCGGGGTGTCCCACTGGGCGAGTTCCTGGCGATAGACCCTGCTCATGTCGACCACGACGTATCCGTCGGCGTCGCGGAAGATGCCGAACCGCTCCAGCGGGCGCGGGGCGGGGCCTTCGAAGTTGATGCCGCTCACGTGGAAACCGGAACCGTGGCAGGGACACTTGAATCTCGCGTCCCCTTTGATCCAGTCGGGAATGCAGCCGAGGTGCGTGCAGACGGTGGAGAGCGCGACGATGCGATTCTGCGCGGGCGCGAGGTTGACGATCCAGAAGCCGGGCTCGCCGGCGGGCGTGCGCTTGAAACGCTCGTAGACCAGACCGGGCGCGGTAAACTCCTCGAAGCGGCCGACGCGCCAGATTCTGCGCGGTTCGCGGCCGACCTTGGGGGCGAGAAAGTCCTGGACCATGGCGACGGCGGCCACGCCACAGAACACCAATGCGCCCCAGCCGACCGCGAGCGCGAGGTTGAGGTTCCGGCGGGTGAACGGGTACCAGCGCATGGGATCACCGCTGCTCAGTTGTCGTTTGCCGAACATTGACTTTGCGGCCGATTAGCTTGTGCCAGAGCATCCGGCCTTTGCTGGCCTTGATGTGCTGCTCGAGGGTGGCGCTGGGGGCATACGCGCCCGCAGTGGCCAGGATGGCGGCCCGCATGTCCGGCGGGGCGTCGGCGGGAATTCCCGCGGCGGCGATGGCAGTGGCCGCGCGGCGGGCCTCGGAAGCGGCCGGGTCGCGCGGAGCGGGAAGCCCGAAGGCCACGGCCTGGAGGAACGGATCGGGCAACTCGCCCGGGTCCTTGCGGAGGATCTTGGGCTTGGGCGGCGGTGCGGCTTTGGCCGGCTTTGCCGCGGGTTTCTCGGCGGCCGGTTTGGCGGCCGCGGACCTGGCTTCGGTGGGTTGCCCGGCCGGCTTCGCCGCAGGCTTGTCGGTTGCGGGCTTGGGGGCTTGGGCCTTGGGCGAGGGCGCGGGAGCGGCGGCCGTGGCGGCGACCTCGCCGGTCTCGTACTTGATCACTGTGGTTGGACAGGCATCGGCGGCCTTGAGGATCTTCTCAGCCAGTGGGAGAAGGAACCGTGCGTTGTCGGCCTCGGGGCGGACGATGCAGGTTGATTCCTGCACGTCGAACACCTCGGGGCATTCGGTCGCACAGGCATCGCAAACAATGCATCCGTCGATGATCCAGACTTTCGTGATGGGCTTAGTCGCGTCGGCCATAACACTGCACCGCTAATAGGAGACCCGGTTCGTACTGAAAGGGCATCGTAAGACGGGAGCGGCATGGCCGCAATAGCAGAGCCTGCCTGCACGTCCGGCAAAGCGGGTCCGTTGGATCCGCCGGTTCCGGCGCCGAGGTTGGCGCTGACGGCAGCGAGGTCATCCACGGTGACGATGCCGCTGTGGTCCAGATCGCCATCGAGCCATTGCGCGCCGTTGTGTCCCATGTTGGCGAGGATGTTCAAATAGTCGCGCTGGTCCACGACTCCGTCCAGGTTCGTGTCGCCCACGTAAGCGCGTTTCACCAGGATCTGGTCGAAATTCGTTCCATCGCTTATCGTCAGCCCGCCCCAGGTCGTCTGATGGATCTTGCTGTTGTCCAGTTGCGCGAGTGTGACCGCATGGCCGCTCACCTGGGAGACGCTGGTTGTAAGCTGGCCGGCCAGAATGGATTGGCGCACGACATCGATCGGGCTGGGCGCGGCATACGAGAGAACCAGGGCATCATCGGCCAGGTCGAGCGACGAGCCGGCGCCGATGGAAAGTCCGTTGGAGAACAGCGCGATGCCCGCGGCCGGCGCCAGGCTCGCAGTGCCTCCGGTCAGAACGAAGTTGCCCAGGTGCTGCGTCGCGGTCAGGCGCGCCGACGCGCCGCTGTCCACCTTCAGCGTGAGGCCGGGCAGGGACGCGGCAACATCAGCGCCGACCGTCACAGATCCCGCGGTGACTTCGAGCGTCTGCGACGCACCCGGACCCGTGCCGGTGACACTGGCGCCGGAACCCGGCACGAACCCCACCGGAAGCGCGAGGGCGGAAATCTCCGTGCTCCGCGCGCTTTCGCCGCCCACCTCGACTGCGGTGACTTTGTAGTAATAGGTCTGGCCGATGACCAGGCTGGTGTCGGTGAAAGTGGGGCTGGTCAGGCCCGTGGCGACGGCCGTTGGTGCCTCACCGCCGGCCGTGGTTCCACGATAGACGTTGAACGTGAGGGATGTGGAGTTGGCGGCGTTGTAGCTTGGAGCCGTCCAGTTGAGGGCGATCTGCCCGTTCCCAGGTGCGGCAGTCGGGCCGGTCGGCGGGAGGGTGAGAGTCGCGGTATCGGTGCCCGTGAAGTCGTTGTATCCGGCGATGTTGTAGGCCTGCACGTGGTATTCGTACTCGGTGCCCGGAGTCAGGCCGGCCCCGCCAAGGCCGTTATCCGTGTACGCGGTCGTATTCGGAGGCAGCAGGGCAATCTGGAAGAAATCGGAGCCCGGCGCGGAACGCAGGATCCTGAAGCCGTCCTCATTGTTGGAATTGTCGGTCCAGGCAATGGAGACTTGCGTCGTGGAATTGGAGGTGACGTGCGCGTTCGTGGGCTTGTTGGGCGGGGTCGGCGCGGTCACTTGCAGCGGCGGCGTGTAGGCTGAGTTGGCCGCGAAGTTCAGCGCCCGGACCTCGTACGTGTAGGTGATGCCTGGCGTGAGTCCGCTGTCCATGTACGAGGTCGTATTCGGCGGGAGCGGGTCGGCGGGGACCGGGGCGAACGTGCCGCCGGTGCCGGTCATGCGCTCCAGGTCGAAACCGGTTTCGATCTTGGAGCCCTCGTTCCAACTGAGATTGAACTGCGTGCCGGAGGCGGCCACCGCCGCGAGGTTCGATGGCGCCGCCGGCGCGACGCCCGAGTAGAGTTGTGTTTGCGGAATCAGTTCCTGCGGGGTCGCCGTGCTGGACCAGAGCAGTTGACAGTAGTCCGGGCCGCCGCCCTGGAAGAAATCGAGTTCGATGCTGTATTGCTGCCCGGCAACCAGGGCGATGGTGCCCGTGTCGAGCGTTTGGCCGTGATAGGTCCAATCGTTGATGATCTGCTGCCCATTGACAGAGAGACTGACGCCGTCGTCGCTCTGGGTGTAGAAGGTGTATGTATCGGTGAACTGGGCCTGCACGCGGCCGGTCCATTTGACGGAGAAGTTGGTATTGCCCACCACCGGATCCGGAGCATAGTTGGGCCACTGCGTCGTCGAGTCGATGAACGGATCGACGCGCGTGAGCACCGGCGTGCCTTGGAGATGCGTGTACGCCCCTGCCGGGGTGTCGTTGAAATACTGACCGGCCGCGCCGCCATTGAGGATCGGCACCGCCGTATCCGCGACCGGCGTGGCGCCGGTGCTGGACCAGTGGAACTGGGCGACGGACCCGCCCTGGTTCTGGTAGTAGTCCATCTCGAACGTGTGCGTCTGGCCCGCCGTGAGGGCCTTGGAATAGGTGTACAGCGTGGGAGCCTGATCGACCCAACCGTTGATCACCAGCACGCCGTCGATGTAGAGTTCGACGCCGTCGTCCGCGGTCACATTGAACGAATAGGTCTCGGTGTTGGCCGCCCGGAAACTGCCGGTCCATTTGGCGGAGAAGTCGGTGCCGCCGATTCCGGGACCGGGCGATGCCCCGTTCCAGTTGAAGTCGATGGTGGGATCGGTCCGCGTCAGGGCCGGCGTTCCCTGCAGATGACCGCCTCCGGATGACGTGTCGAGGTAAAAAGCGGCGGCAAGGCCATCGCCGGTTCCGATGGGAGGAGGCGCCGGTGTCTTGATGCTGACGATGTTGGTGTAGGCGGAGTAGGAGCCGCCCACGTAGCTGTTGAAGGCGCGCACGCGATAGTAGTAGGTCGTGGAACCGGCCGTGGTGTTGTCCGAGTAGCTGGCGACGTTGGCGCTGGAGGCGCCGATCTGCGTCCAGCCCGTGCTGCCATCCGGCGAGCGTTCGATCAGGAACTCGTCCTCGTTGTTGGAGTTGTCGTTCCAGGAGAGGTTGACCGTCTGATAGTTGGGAGATGTTGCGATGAGGTTCGAGGGCGCGGCCGGGGGGCTGGTCGGGGCAACCGGTGGTCCGAATATGACCAGCGAGTTGAGGGTGCCGACCATGACGATGCCGTCGGCAACGGTGGGGACGGAGAACTTGGTGGCGGCGCCCAGGGTATCGCGCCCGTTGGGCGCGGCGTTGCTGTCCCACAGTTCCGTGGACAGATTCAGGGCGTTGTAGGCCCGCAGCGTATTGGTGCCGCGGTCGACGACCCAGACGATGCCGTTGCTGGTCCCGTTGGCCGAGATGCTCGGCGTGCCGTCCAGGGAGCTGAAACTGCTGGCGTCAGTGGTGTGGCTGGTGTAGTTGGCGGAGAACGTGCCGTTGCTGACGCTGAACGCGCGGCCGTCGCCGCCGTAGCCGGGGAAGTAGTACAGGGAGCCGGAGGTGCCGCCGGCGCCGTTGAGGAAGAAGCCGGGCGTATTCAGGGAGCCGTTGATGCCGCTGGTGGCGGTGTTGGACTGCGTCTCCACCACGTTGTCGGTGGTGGAACTGAAGCCGCCCATGTGGTCGCGGTCGATGAGGTAGATCTTGCCTTCCTTCCCGTCGCCGATCAGCAGGTGCGGGTGGATGGTGCTGCCGACGGCATCGGGCAGCACCACCGGCGCGCCCGACCCCAGGTCGGTGTCGCCGGCATTGAGCGTCGCGTTGTTGTACGGCGAGAAATAATCCGTGATCTGCATGCCCCAGCCATTGGGGTTCTGGTTGGAGGCCGTGTTGTGCGTGGTGTCGGCGCTGATCTTGATGAAGCAGTCGCCGTAGTCGTGGTCGGCGGGAAAATACTGGCCGCCGGGGAAATTGCTGGAATTAGTGTTGAAGGATCCGTTGCCTGTTTCGCAATAGAGGTTGCCTTGCGCATCGACGGACGTGATGCCGCCGCCTTGCCAGATTCCGCCCAAGCCGCCGTTAGGCGTCGTGTTCAGTGCTCCGGTGAGCGTCAGCGTCGCGGGGTCATAGCGCAGCACCCATCCATGGTACGGGCCGTTGTCGCCATGGCTGGCGAAGCTGACATAGATGCTGCCGTTGGCCAGCACCAGGCCGGGACGGTTCATCTGCCGCTGGGCGTTGAAATACACGCGGCTTTGTCCGCCCCAATTGCCGGTGGCCTGCCCATCGATGGCCGCCTGGCTGGTGATCGAGCCGTCGCCGGTGCCATTGACGTAGGGATCGGTGCCGCTGCCGGTGCTGGTGACCCGGTAGTAATAGGTTCCGCCGCTGTTGATGGTATCACCCATGACCGTGCTGGCGGCGATGACGCCGTTGTGTATGTTGATCTTGTAAAGCGTGTAGACGTAGTGTGTGAAACCAGCGGCGTCGATCTGCTTGGTCTTGGCCGTCAGGAAGAGCATGCCGGTGCTGGGATCGATCACGGGCGTCGAGGTGATGCCGATTTCCGGGTTGATGTCGGAACTGCCCGTATCCCCCGAAGGCATGGTGGTCACGCCGGCCGGGATGGCGGGATTGAGCGGGTTGGGGTTGCCGGCCGCGTTGTAGATGAATGAGTCGTGCCAGAGGATGCTGCCGCCATTGGTGTCGATCGCGTAGAGGCTGTCGTGCTGGGTGGTGATGAACACCGTGTTGTGAACGCCCGGCTGGCTGCCGGTGGTGATGTTGACGGCCGGATCGTACAACGGCTGTCCGTATACCTGGCCGTCCACGGGGACCGAAAACTGCTTGTGGAACTGATTGATGTTGACCGTGGCCGGCGTCAGCAGGGTCTCCGTGCTGTTCACGCCCGTGCTCTGCAGGTCGTTGTGGTAGCTCAGCACCGCCGTCAACAGCGTCCGTGGCTCCAGGGCCTCAAACGACGAATGCAGGATCCGAACGACGCGGTTGCGTCCGCCACGATTGAGCGGGTGAATTCGCTCCGCGATGCAGATGTCTCGCATTTGGTGTCCCTCACAAAGCGGCGTGATCGTGCGTGCAATTTACGCACGTACCGCGATTTCGAAGAAGCCGGTCATGAACTCTGTGCCCGTCAACAACCATCTAAAGTATAGGCAGGGAGTTGCACACTTGTCACAGGATCTTCTGTCGCCCCGCCGGCTGGGGGTGTGACCACAAATCCGGGAGGGCCGTGCTTCTGCACGGCCGGGAGTGGTCGCCCCGCGAAGCGGCCGCAGGGGACTGCGGCTCTGCCGGAAGAATGGTCGCACCCCCGCCTGGCGGCGGCAGCATGCGGACCGCGATGGCTCCGAGTCGCATTCGCGACGCCCCGTTCATCCAACGACCTCCCGGATCGCGCTGATGATGTAATCGTTGATCCGCTGTGTGTACTTCGCCCCCACGCGCACCTGCACGAACCGATCGAACACCTCCAGTGTCTGCCGGCAACAGTCCGCGCCATACTGAATGGCCTTGCCTTCGGGGCTCGTGAAAGTTGGCCAGTTCGCATGCCGCGTGCGCTTGTTGATGACCGATTCCTCGGTCGGCAGCAACACCGATCCGGCCAGCGTGCCGGCCGGCACTTTCTTCTGCCGCAGGGCGGCGATGCAGCGATCGCGCATCGCCTTGTCCTTCACTTGGAAGAACACGCCATAACCAATGTCGCCGCCGGGGTCGGGCCGCCGGCGCAGCCGCAGTCCGGCCACGCCGCGGATCCCCTCGTAGATGCTCTCGGCGCTCGCCCGCATCCGCCCGACCATGGTGTCGAGCTTGGTCAGTTGCGCTCCGAGCACCGCGCCGGTGAATTCGCTCATGCGGAAGTTCTCGCCGGCGAACATCTTCATCTGGCTCGCCCCGCCCGTGCGCTCGACGAACAGCGGCCGGATCATCCCCATGT
>JBIOJL010000154.1:0-12705 GCA_044450885.1 Tepidisphaerales bacterium | reverse complement strand
TGCTGGCGCTCGGCCGCACGCAGCATCGCCAGCCAGACCAGATTGTAGACCAACAGGTACACCGCCAGTTCCTTCATGACGCCGTCCACCGTCTGGCACTTGAGGACGTTCATCTTCATCGTAGTCTTGATGTGGTCAAAGCAGGTTTCGATCCGCCACCTGCAACCGAACAACTCGGCGATCTTCTCATCCGGCCACGCCTGCTCGTCCAGCAGCGTGGTGGCAATGACCACCTCCTGTGTGCGATAGCCCGGCCGGCCAATCCGGTGTTTCACCAGCCGCACCTGCAACGTCGCCGGCAACAAGGTGAAGGCAATCAGGTCCATCCACTTCGGACACGTCTTGGGCTTGTTCCATTGCTGCAGACCCAGCGACTTGTACTTTCTCTTCTGATGCAGCCGGAAACATCCATACACCCCGCGCGTCCACAGCATCGCCAGATGCACGTAGGAACTGAATCCCCGGTCGCCCACGAGAATGTCGCCGGCCTTCAGGAAGTCATGCACCCCGGAGACCGTCGCAAACTCATGCGTGTACAGGGCTTGCGCCAGCACCCGGGTGAAGATCCCCGTGGCCAGGTCCAGCAGGGCGATGATCTTGGCCACCGGGTAAGCCACGCCTTCGACCCCCGCACAGGTTCCTTTGGGCAGACCGAACTGCTCCCGCAGTTCCAGCGTGTCGGGCATCGAGAAGCTCGAGGCGTCCACCAGAAACACCCGGGCCGCCTGACAGGTCTTGCGGGCCGAGGAGATGACCAGATCAACCATACCCGCCAGCAGCGCCTGCAACGCCGCCAGCGGCAGGCGGGCCCGGGCTTCGCAGTAGCTGGAGGCGGCGAAGTTCAGGCCGGTCTTTTGCCGCAGATTGTTGATTGCCGTGTTGCCCAGGAGAATCTGCAGGATGAACAGCCGCAGGGTCACCAGCGGCGGAAGGAGCCGTTCCCGCCAGACGTGGCTGGCCTGGCGGCAGAGTTGACCGACGAGCGGGTCCAGGCGAACATCCCCCGCCAGTGGATCGCGACGCAGACGAGCCAGTGCAGCGGAAATCTCAGCCATCCGTGGCCTCCTGTGGAAGGTGTTGAAGTGCCACGAATTCTACAGGATGCTTCTCCAGCCGCGGGAGTAACCCCACGGATCATCGCCGAGCCTTCGCTCGCAGGCTGATCGCGTTTGACCATGGCGTCTGCACTCCCAACTGGCCGCCACCGTCGCACCCATCTTCAGTCGAGCGAAAAAATCTCGAAATTCTTCTCAAATCCACAACCACCTTCCCACCCGGCACTTACGCCAATCGCGCGCTGCGCGCTTTTGTCAAAAACGCGCAACACCCCGGGTATATATAGAGGATCGCGTCTTTCTCGCCTCCTTCGCGCCGCCCCGCCTCCGGCCGCGCACAACTCAACCGCCGCCGCCCGGTCGTCGGCCACGCTCTTTGACATCCTGCCGCAAGTTGCCAGTTGTTCGTTGCCAGTTGCCAGTCCCAATTCCGCATTCAAGCACTCCGCATTCATCGTTCATCCCTCATCCTTCCTCGCCCTCCACCGATCACCGATTACCGATCACCGATCACCGCCCGCCGAACCCAAGCGGGACTGATCGGGACGGCTTTTGGACGCGAAAAGGACGTGGTTTTCCGCCTCTCCGCCGGGCACCTCAATGTACGTAACCGGCTAAATGCCAATCACTTACGCCAGGAATCCATGGCGACGCCAACCTCCGCACAACTTTTCGCGACAATGCCGAGGGCACCGCGACGGCTTGGCCACGCCCAGCTTCAGCGGGGTCTCCGACTCGCGGATCAACGCCGCGGCCATCACCCCCGACGGCAAGTTCATGGCCGCCGGCCGGGCCGTGCCGCAGGCCGAACCCTTGAACCCTCGAACCCTTGAGCCCGACCCGGATTTCGTCATTCCCTGCCGCCTCCTCTGCCGATTCTTATAGGACGGATTTTCGGTTAGGAAAGGAATCCCCATGCATCAATTCTCGCTCTGGCGGGCCTCACTGGTCATGGGCATCGTCGCGCTCTTTCTCTGCGGCATGGTCTTCCGCGTCGCCTACCTCCAGAGCTTCGCACCGCCCAAGGCCGTCATCTGGGCCGACCGGCAGCAATACGAAACCCGGCCGCTCCAAGCCCGCCGCGGCAATATCTACGACCGCAACGGCGTCCTCATGGCCGGCACCGTGCAGACCCTGTCGGTCTATATCGACCCGCACTTCATGTACGAGCAGTACCAGAAGGCCCCGCGCAACCTCAACCAGATGGACCAGGATCTGGCCAAGCTGGCCAAGCTGCTGGATGTGAAGGCGGATGAACTGATCGCCGCCCTCGGCGAGCGCTACGACTGCCGTTATGCCAGGGTCATCCGCAACCAGGGAGAAAAGACCACCCAGGAAGTGCTCAAGCTCAAGATCCCCGGCGTCGCCCTCGAGCCCATGTTCGTGCGGTTTTACCCGATGGGCTCGGTCGCCTCGCACATCCTCGGAAGCTGCGGCGGCGACGGCAACGGCCTGGAAGGCATCGAGTTGAAATTCCAGAACGAACTGGCCGGCCGGCCCGGGTACAAGCGGGTCGAGAAGGATGCCTGCCGCCGTCCGATCGACATCCAGGAGGATGACTACGTCGCCCCGAAGCACGGCCAGCACATGGTGCTGACCATCGACGCCAACATCCAGACCATCGCCGAGGAGGAACTGATCGAGGCTTGCCAGCACTTCAAGGCCCAGCGCGGCGAAGTCGTCGTGCTCGATCCGAACACCGGCGAGGTGCTGGCGATGGCCAGCTATCCGACGTTCAACCCGCAGAACGTCGGCGACGCCCGGCCCGAGGCCCGGCGCAACGCCTGCATCGTCATGCCCTACGAACTGGGCTCGACCGCCAAGCCGTTCATCGCCGGGCCGGCGCTGGCGCAGGGCGTCACCCGCTGGGGCGAAGTCTGGCCGATCAATGCCATCAGCTACAATCCGTACGGTTCGCGCACCGTCAAGGACGTCCACCACTACGGCCCGCTCACCACCTGGGATATCCTGGTCAAGTCCAGCAATATCGGAAGCTGTCTGATTGCCGAGCGGTTCGGCAATCCGCGGATTCACGCGGGATTGACCGGCTTCGGTTTTGGCCAGCGCACCGGCATCGAACTGCCGGGCGAGGACCCGGGCCTGCTGCTGCCGTTGCGGCGGTGGACGCATTATTCCACCGAGTCGGTGGCCCAGGGCTACGAGTTCATGGCCACCCCGCTGCAACTGGCCCGCGCCTTCGCGGTCTACGGCAACAATGGCCGGCTGGTTCCGCTGACGGTCGTGAAGGGAACCCTCGACGCCGATGGCAGCGTCATTGCCCGCAAGGCCCCGGTGAAACTGGCTGATTGTCCCCGGGCCATCACCGATGACGGCGTCATCATGATCCGGCGGATTCTTGCCGACGTGCTCGTCCGCGGCACGGCCGCCAGGAAGGGCAGCCGCTTCTGGAACATCTACGGCAAGACCGGCACCTCGCACGTCAGCAAGGGCCGCGCCGGCTACTCATCCAGCCTCTACAACAGTTCCTTCATGGCCGGGGCGCCGTTCGAGAAACCGCGGATCGTGGTCGCCATGGTCATCCACGAACCCGACCCAGTCTTGGGAAAATACGGCGGCACGGTCTCGGCCCCCGCGGCCGTCCGCGTCGTCGAGCGCACCCTCGGCTATCTCCAGGAACCGCCCAGCCCCTCGCTGCCGCTGCCCCCCGCCGAGGTCGCCAGCCACCTCATCAACTACAGCCCGGAGGCGTACACGAAGCTCACAGAGCGCGTGGACGATTGAGGGGCCATTCTGCTATAATCCAGTAGGAGAGGATTCTGCCATGACCTACCGAGGACACATCTGCAATGGCACCGTGGTGCTGGATCAGTCTCTGGAGTTGCCGGAGGGAACCGAGGTCGATGTCGAAATTCGCTCGTCGGCCGACTCGCCCCGGCCATCCACGCTCTATGAACGTTTCTCCGATTTGATAGGCGTCTGTCCCGATTTGCCACCCGACATGGCTGAGAACCACGACCGCTACCTGCACGGCCGGGACAAGAAGTGAACGCCATATTTGCGGACAGTTTCTACTTCTTCTTCCTGCTGAATCCGCGGGATACTGCCCATGCCAGAGCCCGCACTTTCTCGCAGGGTTTCGGCGGGTCGCTCATCAGCACTGCATGGATCTTCACGGAACTTGGCGACGGGCTGTCTGCTCCGGAAGACCGCGAGGTCTTCGCGGGTTTGCTCGATCGGTTTACTGGGGACCCGCTCTGCCGGCTGGTGGCCCCAACCGCCGAGTTGTTCCGAGCGGGCGCGGACCTGTTCCGCTCACGGCCGGACAAGGACTGGTCGCTGACCGACTGCATTTCGTTCGTGGTGATGCGTGGCGAGAACCTCACGGACGCTCTCACCGGCGACCACCATTTCACTCAGGCGGGGTTCAATGCCCTCCTGGCGGAGCCGGGAAGGTGAAGTTCGCGCAACCCGATCGCGGACTCAGCCCTTCTTCTCTTCAAGTCCCTCGATCTTGCTGGCCGTGAGCACCTTCTTTCCGTCCTTCTCTTCGACGGTGCCGGTGACGGAGATGTTCTCCTTGGGCCCGTGACAGACGGATCCGTGGGCGCCCTTGCTCACGTCATTGGCGGCCAGGTAATAGTTGACGGTCTTGTCGCCATCCTTCACCACCAGGACGTTCTGACAGACGGAGGCTTCCTTCAGCCCGCACTTGGCACAGGTGAGCGTGCCCTTGAGCGTGGTTTCCTCCGCCCGGACGATTCCGGCGAAGCCGAGAATCACCAACAATGACAATGCCAGACGAGCGTAGTTCCGCATAAGACGACTCCTGCAAATGTGTGGGTCTCGTACTCATTGCCGCCCGGCCCGTCGCCGGGCGCAACCTCCGATTGTAGGCATCGTTTTCCGCGTCGCGGTGGTATTATCGCCGCCAGAGGAGAATCAACCATGAAGATCGGCATCTACAGCGTCACCTACCGCGGCGTGTGGTACCAGGGCAAAGCCCTGGACCTCTTCGCACTAATCCGCCTGGCCAAGCAGCAGGGCTGGGAAGGCGTGGAACTGGATGCGGAGCGGCCGCACGCGGCGCCGATGGACCTCTCCGCCGACGACCGCAAGCGGCTGCGCGATCTGGCCGGCGAACTCGCGATGCCGATCTCGGCGATTTCGCCCAACTGCGATCTCTCCAGCCCCGTCCCGGTGCAGCGGGAGACGATGATCAGCTACGTCCGCGACTGCATCCGTCTGGCGGTCGACCTGGGGGCCCCGATCTGCAAGATCTTCGCCGCCTGGCGGGGCATCACGCTCTACAACGGTCTGGCAACATACGATGACACCTACGGATACAACCAGTATGGATTCTGGAAGGGCGACCGCCGGGCGTTCGTGCTCGATTCGCTCCGCGAACTGACGAAAGTGGCCGAAGACCACGGCATTATCCTGGCCATGCAGAACCACGGCCCGGACGTGGTCAACACTTATCAGGAGGTGCTGGCGTTGATCGCCGAAGTCGGCTCCCCGGCCTTCAAGGCCTGCATGGACATCAACATCGAGCCCGCCGCCGAGTCGGCCGACCATGCCCGCGAGATGTGCCGGGCCACGGGCAAGCTGCAGGTCCACTCCCACTTCAACGCCGAGTTCGCCCGCCGCCCCGACGGGGCCGTGGAACTGGTGGCCGGCGGTTACTTCGACAAGCGTTTCTGGCAGCGGCGCGTGGCCTATCCCGCGTACGTCGAAGCCCTGGTGTCATCCGGCTACGAAGGCTACATCGACTGGGAATTCTGCCACCCGGCCATCGAAAACGGCAAGCCCGCCGGGATCGACTACATCCACCGCCAGACGGCGCTGGCGCTGGAGTACATGAAGAGCCTCCGGGCCAGTGCGCTGGCGAAGCTGACGCATGGAAGAGCACGCTGAGTGCTGGGGCTGAGAACCTTACCCGCGGCCGGCCCCGCAGTTCCAGACCACGGCCGACCCCGCCAGTTCGATCTTCCCGCCGCTGAGCTGGGCCACGCCGTACGCGGCCGAGTTGCCGGAAGTCCCTAAGGTCACCACCGACTCGCTGCCGGAGTGGAAGTTGCCGTCGATGAGGTTCTGTTCCTCATCCTGCTCGTGCATGAAGCGCATGGCGAACATGGAATTGTTGTACAACTGCCCGCTGCCCGACCCGCTGGTGGTGTCCCAGTAGCCGCCGTTGTACCCGGCCACCATCCCGGCCACGACCACCTCGCCGTCGCCCTGCAGCGTGATGGCATACGGCGTCCAGGACCAGGCGGAGCCGCTGCAGCGGACGTAATACCCGTTGGCGTAGAAGTTGGGGTCCAGGCCGCAACTGCCGGAGGTGGTGATGCGGGCCACGAAGTACGAACCGTTGGTGGCGTTGGCGCCGGTGAGATAGAGGGTGTCGTCGGAGGAGGACCAGACCGAGGCGCGGATGGCCTCGCTGGCGCTGCAACTGCCGGTGTGGAAGGTCAGTTCGCCGGAAGAGCCGAAGCTCGTATCGACGCTGCCGCTGGAACTCAGGTGGATGACGGCGTCGGCCGAGGCCCCGCTGCCGGCGGTGGTCCCGGCCAGGAAGATCGAGCCGTCGCCGGCGATGCTGATGGTGTAGGCCGTGCCACAGGTTCCGGCCGTGACGGTCTGGCCCTTGGAATGGCGAGGATAAGCGGGCGATACGGTCACTTGCTCCTATTGAATCATCTTTACTGGGGGAGTCAAGGCTGATTAGGTTCGCGTCCCCTTAGAATGTCCAAAACAGCCGCCAAGAACTCGGTGGACCAGCACACCAGCACAGGCCCTTGTTACTGGACCCGCTGAACCGAGCCCGGCCAACGAGAGTGAGCGTCACGAATTTCGATGGACCTCTGAAGTCGTCCCATCAGAACCCTGGACTCGCCATCAAGCGACCGGGCATCGACATTCTGTAACAGGTCCTTTGCCTTCGGAATGTCGCGGTCCACAAACAGACCCTGGACATAGATAGCGGCCAACCGGACCCGTGCCGAGTCAACTTCATGCATGGCTGCCTCAAGGTAGCGCAATGCAACTTGCACGTCCGCCGGTTCCTCGGCGGCTTCGAGCTTCATCATAGCCAAGTGGTAGGCTGCGCCCCCGTCCCGGAACTCCCACGCCTTGCTGTAGTACTTGAACGCCATTGCCGCGTCACGCGGAACACCAATTCCTCCCTCGTAACATTCTCCCAGTTTGGTGAGTGCCGGGCCATTGGACGCCTCGGCCGCGAGTTTAAGCAAGCGGATCCCATCCGCCAGTTGTGCTGCTGTCCGATCAGGGCGGTCCAAGTTGAGCATGGCCAACCTACGCTTAGCGCTGGACACACCTTGCGCAGCCAGAGGTCTCAGGGACTCTGCCGCCCCCTCGATATTACCACGTAGGAATTGGGTGGTGGCGATACCGACCTGGCCGGCGGAATCGCCCAAGTCTGCAGCGCGACGAAAGTCACGCTCGGCCAGTTCGAGGTTGTGCCTGAACGGCGAAACCCCCTGCACAAAGAGCCAGCCGCGGCATACGTATGCATCCGGGCTCTTTGCTTTGATGCACTCCTCAAGCATCCGATAGCCTCGATCACTGTCCACCGCAACGTCCGAAGCGTCGCACCCATCCATGAGCGCCGACGCGTACATGGCTCTTGCCGGCAGAAACCCCAGTTCCGCTGATCGGCGCAACATCTCCGTCAGATCGGCCGGGTTCACCTTTGAGGGATCGATGTCGTCCTGTGGCACATAGCGCATGCAAGCGCGAGAGAGGAAGAACAGCGTCTCGGCATCGTTGGGATTGGACTTCAGCCAGGCCGCCGACCTGCACAGGGCATCGAAATCTGGTATCGGCACGCCGGCATGCCACCACGTTCGCAACGCCGCGACATCCCGGTCGCGCTCAGCTCGAGTTACGGCCGTCTTTGGCTCCGGAAGTGACACCGTGCCGGTTGTTGGCCGGGTCGCGGGTCTCTTCAGGGAGCGCAGCGGCAGGCCGTGTTTTCGGGTCAGTTCGATCCACCGCACATGTTGCGCGGCCGCAGTGTTTCCTTGTTCCTGAGCCAGCCGGAAGAATTGCTCGGCCCGATCCACATCGCGCGGCACCAACAGACCTTCAAGGTAGGTTCCCGCAAGGTACAGCGACGCATGGTTCACCCCCATTTGCGAAGCTCGCTCCAGCTTGCTCAAGGCCGACTTAACATTCGCATCGCAGCCAACTCCGAGTAGCTCACGCATTCCAACCTGGGCTATGGACTCCGGGTGTATCAGCCGGGAAGCCCACAAATAGTTGCGGTACGCGGCCGCCTCGTCGTGTGACGTGCCAATGCCCTCAGAGTAGCACTGCCCCAGCAGCGCAAATGTATCGGGCTTGGATCGATCAGACTCGACGGATTTCAGTAGCCATTGGAAGGCCTCCGCCGCCGCCTTTTTCGTGTGCTCCTGTAGCAGGAGGTGCGCGAGGCAGTATTGAGCAGACGGATCTCCAGCCGAGGCACCCTGGCGGAAACTACTCAACGCACCTTCAGCGTCGCCCATTTCGGTCAAGATGTAGCCCATGACGTAATGAGCGCAAACGTCACCGCCAAGCAGGGCGTTTTCGGCCGACAGTTTCGCCTGCGCCAGATCTCGCGCATATCCACCGACACCCCCCCAAAGCAGCACGCCCTTGAACCGGTCAGCCAGCGGGCAGCCAGAAGCCAGCGACTCATCCAGCAGCTTCTTCCCTCGCGCGTAATCTTGAGGAATTCCCAATTCGCTGCCGGCGTCAGTCAGGAGGCAGGTGGCGTATGTTACCTTTGCCGGAACGAAACCACATTCTGCAGATCGTTTCAGAATGTCACCAAGCTCAGGGCAATAGGCTGCCATCGGATCGTCTGCGTCGTATACGAGCAGCCTAAAGTACATGTTGAACATGTAGTACAGCGCCTCGCCATCCCTCGGGTGCTCTTTGATCCATGCCGCCATGCGTCCAACTGTTGCAGCATCAGGTGCTGGCCGGCAGCCAAATACCCACGCATGGCACGTCTGCGTATCGCGCTCGTGTGCTTCCGCAGTGACAGGAGTCGCTGGGACAGGAACCGCCGGTAGGTCTGCGCTTGCCCGAATACAGATGAGTGTGGCGACAAAGAGAGCCAGCGTGCCGCCCTGGACAACCGGCGTCAGGGGCATCGTCAGTCGTGTGCGTTCGCCTGCTCGCATTGGTGTCAAGGTCATGGTCAATCCTTCTTCGTATTATTATTGTTATTATTACCAATCTCCCACAGTATGAGAGGACCGAGCTTCAGGTTTCCACCTAAGAAAGGTACCGTGATACCCGAGTTTGCCGGGTTCTGCAGGTCCACATTGGGCGTAAAGGGAGTTTTTCCAATGTAAAATGGTGGGAACGACGTACCTCCAAGGTTGCGGAACCTCGAACCTCCGTCAATCTCGCCGAGTATAGGATCGCGTTTGGGTGTTCCATCGCCGCCAAATATGTGCTGGAGACCTCTGCCGATCAATTTTTGTATCGCTGGATCCGTGAGCAGATCCGTCGACGACGAAGGCGGCGGCACATCCAACAAGAAATTATGCGTGTCATAATCACCGGAGGGTGGCGTAGTTGGAACGCCACAATACGGATTCGACGGCGAAGGGGCGTTGGGGGCGGGTGCGTCCAGAGACTGAAGACGCGCATTCGCACCCGGAATCAACGTCGGGAAGGACAGGGGATCCTGGTTGAATCCTGGAAACAGAATCGTCGGCGGTTCCTGGTATGGTTCTGGTTCCTGCTCATCCGGATCTGGAGGCCAAGAAGGCCGCCAAGCGTCCGTGGGACAGGTGCGGAGGTCAACCCCGAAACCGTCATCGTCGTTCGCCACTCCGCCGCTCCAGGTTGAAGCTCCGCTCGAGGCGGAAGCCCCGCTCGAGGTTGGAGCCCCGCTCGAGGTTGAAGCCCCACACTGATTCGCCAATCCCATCGGATCCACGCCATTCACCGCATTCGCACGCATGGGCAGATACGGATTCGCCCCATCGATATACAGTTCCGGGTCCACGGACATCCACCGCTGCATCGTCGTGGACAGGAACCGATGCCGGAAGAGGATGATCGTGGCGCTGGCGCAGAGCGTGCCGCCCTGGAAACCGCGGTTGATGACGGCGCTGGCGCCCGTCGTGCCGTAGGAGCCAGTGAGCACCAGTTGCTCGCCATACGGCGTGTATTCGTAATGCTGCATCGCGTTGCCGAAGGCATCCGTGACGGCCGTGACGTCGTGGTTGGCATCCTGGATCACCCACAGCCGCTCCTCCAGACCCGACGGCGCGACATAGCGGGCGGCGGCGAAGTCGGCCGTGGGGGTCGGGGCGGCCACCTGCACGTAGCCGGCGGCCGCCACCCGGCCGTCCGACCCGATGGCCGCGGCGTTGATGCCCGACGTGCTGACCGTCCCGAAATTCCTCGTCTCCGCCCCGTTGCTGCCGAAGAGCGTGTCGCCCATGGTGCCGCCGGAGGTCAACTGGGTCACGGCCACGGACGCCTGGCACGAACCCGAGAGCACCGCCCACCCGGCCAGTTCGATCTTCCCGCCGCTGAGCTGGGCCACCGCATAGGCCGCCGAATTCCCGGAAGTCCCTAAGGTCACCACCGACTCGCTGCCGGAGTGGAAGTTCCCGTCGATGAGGTTCTGTTCCTCATCCTGCTCGTGCACGAAGCGCCGGGCGTCGTTGTACAGGTCAACCACGGTCATGTTGCTGGTCCCGAAGGTGAACTCAAGTGTACCGTGGCCGCCATGACGGGTCACGCGGAAATCTTCCGCGTTGGCCCGCCCGCCCGGCGCCGACCATTTTTCCCGTAAATGTAATTTGCCTTCCCCGGCCTTTCGGTCCTAGCGTTCTTCCGGTCGAGAAGGTTCAACGAAGAACTGTAACCTGGTGTCCCGTCAGACAGCGCGATGCGAAGCGTTCTTTCGCATTTGGCGTGATCACCAGCCCGTTCATCCGGGCCAGAGTTCGCCGCGTCCCGCGGGCGCAGGAGGATCAATAAACCCCAAACGAGGAACGCCCATGAAACGCCCACTCAATCGTCGGTTTGATTTCGCCGAACTGTCCGCCCGCTCCGTCGCCCACACACGCCGCCGCCATTTCAGCGCGGCCTGCTCCCTGGAAACGCTCGAATCGCGCCAACTGCTCTCCCTGACCTTCGCTCCGCAGTTCCCCATCCAATCCACCAGCAACGGCGGGACGGTCGACACGGGAAACGTGCCCGTCTATCTCATCTTCGCCGGGGGCTCCAGCACCGGTTTCGGGTACGACGGCTCGCTCAACACCACACAGATCACGACCGCCGTCAACAAGATTCTCGCCTCACCGTTCCTCAGCAGCTTGTCCGAATACGGTGTCACCCCCAACGCCTTCGTCAACGGCACCTATCTCAGTACCTTCGGATTGCCAACGTCATTCTCCTCCAGCGACCTGCAGAACTGTGTCGGAGACGCCCTCAACGACGGCAGCGGCACGCTGCCCGAAGTCGATGACACCTCCGTCGATGGCATCTACCTGGTCATCACTCCCCAAGGCTACACTTCCTCGGACAACCCCAACTTCGTCGGGTATCACACTTACGGTAGCACCGGCAGCATCATCGATGCCGACAACACCGCCTTCGGCTGGGCCTCCAGCGCTCATGTCACTGACAACAACCGCAACAACAAGCTCAACCCCATCGACTCCATTTCCTCCCTATTCTCCCACGAACTCGCCGAGACGCTCAGCGACCCTGACACGAAGAACGGCGTCAGGACCGTGCCCCCCTCGACCGCCCCGTACTATCAGAACCCCGGCGAGGTCTGCGACAACGAAGCCCAGTACTACCACGGCTACGAAGGCGATGTCGCCGTCCAGTCCATCTGGTCCGCCGCCCAGAGCCTGTTCATCATCAACGGGGCCACCAACCAGTCCTTCCCGCTTCACGGCACAAGCCTCACCCTCAACGGCGACCAGCTCGGCCCGACGCCGCAGAACGACAACCTCACCATCAGCAACTCCGGCGGCGGCCTGACGATCACGCTCAACACCGACACCGTGAACTACGCCCCCGGCGCCGTCACCCACATCGACGTCGCACTCGGCACCGGCACCAACACCGTCACCATCAACTCGCTGCCGCCCGGCGTGACCGTCAATATTGACGGCTCCGGCGGCACCACCACCCTCACGGCCAAGACCGACCCCAACAACTGGCACATCACCGGCAATGACGCCGGCGACCTCAACGGCGTCGTCACTTTCACCAGCGTCGGCACCCTTGTCGGCGGACCCGGCGTGGACAACTTCGACTTCTCCAACACCGCCCTCCTCTCCGGTTCCATCGACGGCGCCGGCGGCGCCAACACCCTCGACGACTCCGCCTGGACCGGCCCCGTCAACGTCTACCTGGGCACCGCGCAAACCTCCAACATCTTCAGCACCTTCGCCAACATCCAGAACTTCGTTGGCACCTCTTCGGGCAACGACCAGTTCTCCGGCCCCAACGGGAACGTGGGCTGGTCCATCTCCGGCCCCAACTCCGGCTCCGTCGGGGGCTTCACCTTCTCCTCCTTCGAGAATCTCTTCGGCTCGTTCGGCGACAACTCCTTCCAGTTCCAGCCCGCTGGTTCCATCTCCGGCAACCTCAACGGCGGCCTGGGACACAACACCCTGGACTACTCGCCGCTGGCCGGGCC
>JBIOJL010000153.1:0-12858 GCA_044450885.1 Tepidisphaerales bacterium | reverse complement strand
TCCGTGGCCTCACGGCCACGGCTACCAAAGGTAACGGCCTTTCAGGCCTGCGGAGTTGGTCTTGCACGGTTCCAAAGCGGAACGGCCGGCTCGGCGAGCCGGCCCTACCAAACTGCCGAAATGGCTTGTTGCCGGCAGACAAGGCGATAGAATTGACACCCAAGGCAAACGCACCCGAGGAGTTACACTATGTTCCAGCCGCCGCGACTCGCCGCTCGTTCCGGTCGAAGACTGACTGCACATGGGCATCGCTGGGGACTGCCCGCGGAGGTCGCGGCACGGCGCGGGCGCCTGCTCGGGCGCGCCACCGCTCTCATGATCGAAGCGTTCGAGCGGCGGCAACTGCTCACGGTGAGTTTTGCTCCCGGGGTTGACTACGTAACCGGCAACCAGCCGGCCGCCGTCCTCACCGCCGATTTCAACGGCGACTTGAAGCCGGATATCGTCTCCGTGAATACCGCCGACAACTCCATCAGCGTGCTGATGAACAACGGCAACGGCACCTTCGGGCCCAACACCGACTACGCCGTGGGAGCCCTGCCGGTGGCCGCGGCCGCCGCCGACTTCAACGGCGACGGCTTCACCGATCTGGCCGTGGTGAACGCGGGCAGCAACACGTTGACCCTCCTGCTGAACAACGGCGGCGGCAACTTTACGACGTCACTCACCTATACCGGTCTCACGCAACCCCAGGCCATCGTCGCGGCCGATTTCAACGGCGATGGCAAACCCGATCTGGCCATTATCTACGGCGGAGTCGACGAAGTGGCCGTCGCGCTCAACGCCGGCGGCGGCAACTTCTTCCTGGCCGGCATTTACCCCGTGGGGCCGGGCGCGTCGAGCCTGGTGGCCGGCAACTTCCGCGGCAACGGGACGATGGACCTGGCCGTCGCCAATAGCGGCGGCAATGACGTCAGCGTGCTGCTGAACAACGGCAACGGAACGTTCGCGCCGGCCGTCAACTATCCCGCCGGCCAGAATCCCAGTTCCATCGTCGCCGGGGATTTCAACGGCGACGGCCAGACCGACCTGGCCGTCACCGGCGGCGGCAACTCCGTGGCGGTCCTGTTCAGCACCGGCGCCGGAGCATTCACGGCCCCGGTGAGCTACCCCGTCGGCCCGGGTGCGGGCGCGCTGGCAACGGGCGACATGGACGGCAACGGCACGCTGGATCTCGTCGTCGCCCATGACAACGGCAAGTTCGGCCGCAGCGTCACCGTCCTGGTCAACAACGGGAGCGGCAGGTTTTTGCCCGCCGCCAACGTCAACGTGACCGGCACGGCGCAGAGCATCGCCGTCGCCGACCTGGACCTCGACGGTAGGACCGACATGGTCCTGCCCAACCCCGCCCCCCCCACCCTGGTCAGCGACGTAACCGTGTATTTGAACAACCGCCCGGCGCCCGCGGTCACCATCAACCAGGCCGACACCCAGGCCGATCCGACCATCGCCGCGCCCATCAACTTCACCGTCGTCTTCAGCGCCCCCGTCACCGGATTCACCGGCAGCGGCGTGGTGCTGGGCGGCACGGCCGGCGCCAGCATCGCCGTAGTGACCGGCAGCGGCACGACCTACAACGTGGCCGTCAGCGGCATGACCCAGAGCGGCGTGGTCACCGTGACCATTCCCCCGAACGTGGCCCAGGACATCAACGACAACGGCAATCTTCCCTCCACCAGCGTGGACAACAAAGTCACGTTCGAATACCTGGCCCCCTCGGTGACCATCAACCAGGCATCGTCGCAGGCGGATCCGACCAACGGCGCGACCATCAACTTCACGGTCATCTTCAGCCAGCCGGTGACGGGGTTCGACGGCGCCGGCGTCCTGCTCGGCGGCACGGCCGGGGCAACCACCGCGGTGGTGACCGGCAGCGGGACGGCCTACAACGTCGCCGTGAGCGGCATGACCCAGCCTGGCACGGTCATCGCCACCATTCCCGCCGGCGTGGCGACCTCCGCCGACGGTTTCACCAACAACCCCTCGACAAGCACCGACAATACGGTCACTTTTGACAACGTCCGTCCCACCGTGACCATCGACCAGGCCGCCGCCCAGGTGGACCCCACCGACGGCTCAACGATCACCTTCACCGCCGTCTTCAGCAAGCCGGTCACCGGTTTCGGCCCCGGCTCGGTGGCGCTGAGCGGCACGGCCGGGCCGACCACGGCGGTCGTCACCGGCAGCGGCACCACCTACACCGTCGTCGTGACCGGGATGACCGGCCCCGGCACGGTGATCGCGTCGATCACGGCCAACGGCGCCTTCGACGCCGCCGGCAACGGCAACGTGGCCTCGACCAGCACCGACAATTCCGTGTTCATGCGCACCTTCACGCCCCGATCCGATTACGTCGTCGGAGCCGCGCCGCAAGGCATGGCCTCGGCCGACTTCAACGGCGACGGCAAGCCGGACCTGGTCGTGGCCAACTTCGCGGACAACACGATCAGCGTGCTGATGAACCGGGGCAATGGCACTTTCGCGCCCCATGCCGACTACGTCAGCGGGCTCGGACCCGTGGCCGTGGCTGCCGCGGATTTCAACGGCGATGGCAAACCGGACCTCGCGGTTGCCGACGCCGGCGGCAATTCCGTGAGCGTGTTCCTCAACCGGGGCGACGGCGCCCTGCTGCCCAAGGTTGACTACGCCGTCGGCTCGGATCCCACGTCGATCGTCGCCGGCGACTTCAACGGCGACGGCAAGATCGACCTGGCCGTGGCCAACACCAACGCCAACACCGTCAGCGTGCTCCTCGGCAACGGCGACGGCACCTTCGCTCCCGCCGTCACTTACGCCGCCGGCTTGGCGCCCACTTGCCTCGTGGCCGCCGACTTCAACGGCGACGGCAAGATGGATCTGGCGGTGGCCAACCGGGGCGCCGGCGGGTCCGGCCGCGTCAGCATCCTGCTCAACACCGGCAACGGCGTCTTCGCGGCGGCCGTGGCCTACGTCACCGGCGGGGCCTATCCGACCTCGATGGCGACGGCGGACTTCAATGGTGATGGAAAACCCGACGTCGCCATCGTCGACAGTGCCGGCAACACCCTCAGCGTGCTGCTCAACAACGGCGCCGGCGGGTTAGGCGCCCCGACAAATTACGCCACCGGCCCCAATCCCGTCTCCGTGGCCGCCCTGGATTTCAACGGCGACGGGATGCCGGATCTCGTGGTGTCATGCCTGGACAGCAACACCGTGGACGTGTTCCTCAACGACGGCACCGGCGCGCTCCTGCCCCAGACGGAATACGCGGTCGGCGGCGGCCCGCGCGCGGTGATCGCGGCCGATTTCAACGGCGACGCCAGGCCCGACTTCGCGGTCGCCGACAATCTCGACAACAAAGCAACCGTGCTGCTGAACAATCGCCCCTTGCCCGTGCCCCGCATCACTCCCGCCATCGCCCAGCCCAATCCGACCCATCTTTCGCCGGTCAACTTCAAGGTGGTCTTCAGCGCCCCCGTGACCGGCTTCACCGCCGCCAGTGTTGTAGTGGGCGGTTCGGCCGGCGCCACCACCGCCGCCGTCACCGGCAGCGGCACGACCTACAACGTCGCCGTCAGCGGCATGCAACAGAACGGCGCCGTGACCCTCTCCATCCCCGCCAACGTCGTCCTGGATGCCGGCAGATACGGCAACGCCGCCGGCCCGGCCACCGCCGTCACCTGGGACAACCAGGCGCCCGCCGTCACCATCAACCGGGCCGCCGCGCAGCCCAGCCCCGCCAGCGCTGCCACCGTCAATTTCACCGCCGTCTTCACCAAGCCGGTCGCCGGGTTCGGCGCCGCCGGAGTGACGCTCGGCGGCACCGCCGGCGCGACCACGGTCGTGGTCACCGGCGCCGGAAAGACCTACAACGTCGCCGTCAGCGGCATGACACAGTCCGGCACCGTCATTGCCACCATCCCCGCGGCCGCGGCCACCGATGCGGCCGCCAACGGCAACCTCGCCTCCACCAGCACCGACAACACCATCCTGTTCGACAACGTGGCCCCGACGGTCACCATCAACCGGCTGCCGGAACGCCCGAACCCCACCAACCAGACGACCATCAACTTCACGGTCATCTTCAGCAAACCCGTCTCCGGGTTTTCCGCCGCCGGAGTCGCGCTCGGCGGCACCGCCGGCGCTACCACCGCCGTGGTCACCGGCAGCAATACTGTCTACAACGTCGCCGTCAGCGGCATGACCGGGCCCGGCACCGTCACCGCCGGCGTGCGGGCCGGCGCGGCCACCGACGTGGCCGGCAACGCCAACCTCGCCTCCACCAGCACGGACAATACCGTCACCTTCGACAATCAGACGCTGTCCGCGATGGTCGCCGGGCAGGCGAATGCAACCAACACGTCGCCGATCAACTTCACGGTCACCTTCAACAAGCCGGTAACCGGCTTCGTCAGCAGCAACGTCGCGCTCGGCGGCACCGCGGGCGCCACCACCGCCGTGGTTACCGGCAGCGGCGCCGCCTACACCGTCGCCGTCACCGGAATGCAGGGCCCGGGCACGGTCGTGGTCACCATCCCGCCGGGCATGGTCGCGGACGCGGCCGGCAACTTCAACGTCGCCTCGACCGGCACGGTGACATTCGACACCCAGGCCCCCAACGTCGCGGTCAGCCGCGCGTCCGGCCAGGCAGTCTCGGCCAACGCCACCCCAATCAACTTCGCGGTGGTGTTCAACAAGCCGGTCGTCGGATTCGGCGCCGGAACCGTGGTGCTGGGCGGCACGGCCGCCGCCACCACCGCGACGGTCACCGGCAGCGGGGCAACGTACAACGTCGCCGTCACCGGGATGCAGCAGAGCGGCACGATCACCGTCACGGTCCCCGCGGGGGTCGTCACCGACCTCGCCGGCAACCCCAACACCGCCTCGACCGGCACCGACAACACGGTAACTTTCGACAACGTGCCGCCGACGGCCGCCCTGCATGCCTCGGCGATCACCGCGGCGTCGCAGAAAGCCTACAAGTTCTCGGTGACCTACACCGACGACGTCGCGGTCCGGGCGTCGACCATCGGCGATGGGGACATCGTCGTTACCGGACCCAAGGGCCTCAACTACAAAGTCCCGGCGAAGTGGGTCAAACCCGCGGCTACGCTGGCCAATGCCCGTTCCGTGACCGCGGCCTACAGCATCACCGGACCCGGCGGCGCCTGGGACAGCGCCGACAATGGTCTCTACACCGTGACCTTGCAGTACCGGCAGATCAGCGACCTCGCCGGCAATGCGATCGCCGCCCCCAAGACCGGGCTGGCCATCGGCACGTTCCGTGTCGGCATCGCTTCCCGAACCAGCAGGATGACGCGCACCGCCACGAAGAGCGCCCTGCCGTTCTCCACCGCCAGCGTCCGGCCGGCAACCCCGGCGGCCGTGCTCGAAGCCAGCCAGCCGGCCGGTTCCATTTTCGCCCTTGGCGCCGCGAAACCCGGCAAGACGCTCCTGGATTAGACGAAATATCTTGCCCATCCTCACATCTTCAGCGCGGTTAGGCGTTGCCTTTGTCCCGATCGTGACATATGTTATAGCTATGCAGACGGCGGTCTCACCGATCCAATCCGCCTTGGCCTCTGCCTCACAGATGAGTAGTGCCGGCCAGCTTAGCTCGCCCACCACCAGTACAGGCCAGAGCATCGGCGTCGGCGGCCAGCGTGAACGCTTCGCGGCCGACGAGTTGGCCATCGTGATGTCGCACTTCGACATCGGGGTGATCGACTCCATCCAGGAATTTCCGCGCGGCTCGCGCAAAGCGCCCAAGCTGCTGATCCACAGCGAACAGGGAAAATTCCTGCTCAAGCGCCGGGCCAAGGGAAAGGACGACGCCTACAAAGTCGCGTTTTCGCACGCGCTGCAACTCTTCCTGGCGGCCAAGCAGTTCCCCCTGCCGCACCTGATCGGCACGCGCAAGGAAAACAACTCGATGCTCCAGTGGCAGGGCACGGTCTACGAATTGTTCGAGTACATCGGCGGGCAGCCCTATCCGCACACGCTCGAGGCGACCTTCGACTCGGGCCGGATCCTGGCCCTCTACCACAAGCTGCTGACCGATTTCAAATCGGAGTGGCAGCCGGCGTCCGGGTCGTACCACCTCCAGTCAACCATCGAGCAGGGCATCCGGCAGATTCCCCAGACGTTGCAGTCGGCCGACCCCAACCTGCCGGCGCTGCTGACCTACCTCGCCGACACCTACCACTACGCCGCCGAAAAGGTCGAGGAGTTCGGGCTGTCGGGCTGGCCGAAACAGTACGTCCACGCCGACTGGCACCCTGGGAACATGCTCTTTCGCGACAACCACGTCGTGGCGGTCATCGACTACGACTCGGCGCGGCAGTTGCCCAGGATCATCGACGTCGCCAACGGGGCGCTCCAGTTCTCGATCATCGGGGGCGACGAGGATGTGACCAGGTGGCCGGACTACGTGGACGAGTCGCGGTTCAAACGGTTCATCCGCGGATACGATGAGGTGATGCTGCTCTCGGACGCGGAAGTCCACGCCATGCCCTGGCTGATGATCGAGGCGCTGATCGCGGAAGCCATTCTGCCGATCGCCATCACCGGCAGCTTCGGGCGGCTGAAGGGGTTCAGTTTCCTGCAGATGATCCAGCGGAAAGTCAATTGGCTCAGCCATTCGGCCGAAAGGCTGATCTCACTCCTTGAAGTCTGACACATGAGCCAAAACCAGCAGCCCCAATTTCTGGACGTGCAACGGCTCGTGCAGGAGAGCGAGCCGGTGCGGCGCGGCGGGTGGCTGTGGTATGCGCTGGCCCTGATGGGCATGATGGTGATCCTGAGTTCGCTGGCCCGTTCGCAGGCGCCGGCGGGCGCGGGGACCATCGAACTGGTATCGTCCATCGCCATGCTCGCGCTGCTGGCCGGGAGCATGTACGTGATGTTCAACGCCGCCCGGGCCGTGCAGCGCGAGCAGCAGCGCCTGGAGGCGATCCAGGAACTGATCCAGCTTCGCCGCTGGAGCGACGCGGCGGCTATGATCGAGCACATGCTGTCCGGGCCCACGCAGACGCCGCAGGGACGTTTTCAGGCGCTGGTCTTCCTCGCGACGGTTCTGGCGCGGTATCACCGTTTCCATGACGCCGTGGAGCTGTACGAGCGCCTGCTGAATATCGAGGGCCTCGACCCCGCTTCATCCCACGGGCTGAAGCTCGGGCGGGCCATGTCGCTGCTGCGGGATGACCGGCTTTACGACGCCGACCGCGCCATCGTGGACCTGCGCCGCGGCGGCGCGGGCGTTTCGGCCGGGCTGGAACTCGTCGAGATCTACCGCGACGTGAAAACCGGACACCCGCAGGATGCGCTGGAGCGTTTCGACCGGCAGCTTGGAATGCTCAAACGCGCCCTGGGCTGCCGGACGGCGGATGCATGGGGGCTCGTGGCCGGCGCCAAGCTCATGCTGGGCGATGCGCCCGGGGCGCAGCGGACCTGGCAGGCGGCGACAGCCCTGGTTCCGGCCGTGGAACTGGTCCGGCGCTATCCTGAACTGTCAGGCGTTTCCCAGGCGTGTGCGGCGGCCGCCATGCCGCAGGAGGCCGCATGATCGACGCGCAGATCACCATCGACCGGTTCCGGCGGGATCTGACGATCTCCGCGATCGTACGGCGCGGGCTGATCGCCGCCGGCGCAGTGTGCCTGGTGCTCGAACTGATTCCCATGCCCAGGATGATCAGCGGCGCCGTGCTGATGATGGTCGTCGTGGGCGTGTGGGTGGCGCTGTCGTACCGGTCCGCACGAGGCACGCGGCTGGCGGCCATCGCGCCGCAGCTCATCGCCTCGGGAAACCTGACGCAGGCGGAACAGTTCATCCACGACGCCCTCGCGTCGTTCTCGCTATTCCGGTCGGTGAAGCTGCGCAGCCTCCACCAGCTTGCGGTCTTGCGGAACGCGCAGGAACGATGGCGCGAGTGCGCCATGCTCTGCCGCGAACTGCTGCAGCATCCGCTGGGCCCGCTGGCGCCGTTGACGCGGTCGACGCGGCTGATCCTGGCGAATTCCCTGCTGGAGGTCGGCGATGTCGCCGGGGCCTATTCGCCGCTGGCATCGTTGTACGCCGAGCGCCTGAGCCTCGGCGAAGCACTGGAACTCACCTGGGTGCAACTGGACTACCTGGCGCGGATCGGCCAGTGGCCGGCCATGCTCGCGGGCCTGAAACAGAAGCTGGCGATGGCCGAACTGATGTCGCCCGCCCGTTCGGCCATGTCGCAGGCGATGCTGTGCCTCGCCGCCGGCAGGCTCGGCAAGCCGGAATTGACGGCGTGGCTCAAACTGCGTGTCGAGGCGATCGCCGAACCGGGCGAGTTGATCGCCCGCCGCCCGGCGCTGGCAGAGATCTGGCCACCCGCGACGAGCCGCGAAGCGACGCCGGTCAATAGCCAGGGGTGAAACCCCTCGCGCCCCTGGCTATTCACAGGCGCCGCTCCGCGGCTGGTCGTGGTGGTGTCCACGAAGGCATCCGGCGCTGCTTCATTTCCCCGCCGGCGCGTATACCTCGAACTCGTCGATCGTCGGCACCTCGATCGCCTGCAAGATGTTCAGTCTCACATATCGCGCCTTCACCGGCGTGAACTCGATCACCTTGTCGCTGTCGATCTTCGTGCCTTTGGCCAGTTCCTTCCAGGCGTCGCCATCCTTGTACTGGATCGCATATTCGCGGGTGCGCGGGAACGACACTTCCCGGATCATGGCCCGGCCGATGAGCGTGTCCTGGCCGAGGTCGACCTCGATCCAGCCGGCCCGCGAGTTGGGCATGGCGCCCCAGCGCGTGGAGTCGTCGCCGTCGAATGCCTTGTCGGCGCCATACTGCGCGTTCCACACGCTCGACGCCTTGGCCGGCTTGCCGGTGGCCAGCGACACCGGAGGCGGGGGCAGGGATGCGCCGGCGCGGATCATCTCGCCGACTCTGCGGAGCGTGTCGACGTCGATCTTCCGCAGCCGGCCGGCCTTGTCCGGGCCGACATCCAACGAAAAGATGTTGCCATATTTCGCCGCTCCGACGTAGTCCCGGTAGATCTTCTCCGCGGGGTAGCAGAGGTTGTCGTGTTTGGCCAGTGAGTAGAACCACATGGCCCCGCCCTGGTGGGCCGGGAGGATCGGGTAGGTGAACTCGGCGAGCAGATAGCCGGTGTATCCTTTGGTGTGCTCGGCGTTGAATCCCGAGCCGCGGGGGTCGGACAAAGGAGACGGGTGGCCCATCTCGCCGAGGCGTACCTCGCCGGCGGCCGTGCCGTGGTTGAAGCCGATGAGCGTGCCCGGCTGCACCTGGTGGCAGAACTCGACCGTTTCCTTGTGGCCCAGCCCGCCGTCGCCGATGGCATGGTCGAACCAGGTGTATTCGACGGGACCGTAGTTGCCGAGCAGTTCCTTGAGCTGGGCTTTCTTCATCTCCGGAAGCGATCCGCCGCCGCCCGCGCCGCCTTTGCCGTCGGTGGCGCCCGGCCAGTTCCAGTCACCCTCCGAGAAATAGAGGGCCAGCTTGATGCCGTGTTTGTCGCAGGACTTCCGCAGTTCGGCCAGCACGTCTTTACCAAGCGGGCTCTTCGTCACCTTGCGGTCGGTGGTCTTGGTATCCCACAGGCAGAAGCCGTCGTGGTGCTTGGTCAGGAACAGAATGTAGCCCATGCCCGCCTCTTTGGCCGTCTGGGCCCACTGGTCGGTGTCGCAGCCGGTGGGGTTGAAGAACGCGACGTCCTTGATGCCGGGCGTCCATTCTTTTTCGGAGAAGGTGCTGAAGGACCAGCAGATGAACATGCCGAAGCGGAGGTTCTTCAGTTCCTCGGCGCGCTTGGCGAGGTCCACGGGTTCGGCCGCCCCGAGCGGGTGGGCGAGGAGAAGCAGGCCAAGCAGAGCCACAGAAACGATTGCATGTTGTTGGGTTCTCATTCGAGCTCCAGACACCAGGTTATTGACTGGCTGTACGGCATCGTGGGCGGGGCTTGTGCGGCCTGAAAGGCTGGAGGAATAAAGCCCGGGGTTGAGCGAAGCTCTACCCTGGGTAGGGCGGGGCGAGGCGTATCGCCTAACACCCAGGGTATGCGAGTACGCAAACCCTGGGCTTGGCTCCTGCGGCCCCTTGGGCCGCCCATTTGCGCCCATCGCGTGTGTCATGGATCCAACTCCCAACGTCATTCCAACTCCCGTTTGACGGTCCAGGTCTTCGTGCCGAATCGCACCTCGGCATCGCCGAAGGCGTGGAATATATGGACTTTGGCCGACTGCTCGATGGGCAGTCCATCCCGCGCGGCAATGGTGAACATGGCCGGGGCGTCGTAGGTTTTGCCGCCAAAGCTCTCGGCGCAAAAGGCGATGAAAGTGCGCGACTCGACGAGGAAGCCGAACTGCGGCAGCTTCACGGTGCCGCAGCGGGGCGACTGCAGGATGTACGCCTCTGGGCCGTAGTTCACGGTCACCTGCACCTCGCCGTCGCCGAAGATGCTCTCTTGCACGCTGGCGTCGGGCTTGAGGAAGCGGTGCGATGTCATGAGCAGCTTTGAGGTCATCGCATTCAGCGGCGAGAGGATCTCGTGGGTGTTTTTGAGGAAACGATCGGTGGCGCAGAGACCCTCGGCCCAGCCGCCGGTGGCGCGGACGAAGATGCCGAGGTCGCCGCCGGCTTTGGCCGGGGTCACGGGCAGGAGCACGATCTTGTCGCCGTCCACACTGAGCCGGCCGGCGATGATGCGCTTCTCCTTGTCGCCGTAGCCCTTGAGGCCGACGCGGTCCATGCGGTCGCGATGGAAGAGGCCGACGCGGATGTCGTAGGTGCCTTTGGCGGTGGATGGAATTGCCGTGACGATGGGACCCTGGATCAGGCGGCCATTGGTCCACTGTGTTGTGGCCGGCTTGGGGGCAAAGTCACCCTGGAAGATGATCTTGCCGGAGGCGTCGGTGAAGTGGACCATGACGTTGTAGTCGTCCTCGAGCTTGGCGGCGATGTTCCACGCCCAGCGGATGGAGATGCGCCGGCCGTCGAGACTTTTGAACTCGTCGATGGCCGGCTCGATGGCGAGCGGGGCCGGGTCGGCGGCGAGGGTTTTCCAGTAGAGGTGCGACGGGATGCTGTGGTAGTTCAGCGGGCGGGCGATGAGGATATGGCGGAGGACGTACTCGGCCGACTTCCAGTGGTCGTAGCCGTACTTGCCGTACATCTGGATCGTGTCGTGATAGACGAGTTCGAACAGCGGGACGATTTTGGCGCCAAGCGAATCTTCGAGGTTCGCGTTGTGGAAGCCCTTGCCGGAGACACCGGTGAGGCCCTCGAAGAAGTCGGAGTGCGGGATGGCCCATTCCCGGCCGCACTCGGAACCGAAGACGCCGAAAAGGCCGCGGGCGTAGTCGGAGAGTTCGCATTTCCAGTGGATGTCGTCGACGCGCGTGAGCGGGTGATCTTTGGAGAAGCATTCCTGCGGATCGACGGCGTAGGTGGTGTCGATGAAGTAGGAGTTGGCCTTGGTGAGGTCGCGGACGGCCGGGAGATTCTGCGGGCGCTTGGCGAGCGCCACGGCCTGTTTGGCGCAGGTGAGATAGGCCCGGCCGCCGGCCCATTTGCCGCCGACGGCGATCTTGCCATCGGCGCGACGCTGCAGAAAGCTCTCGTCCCAGGACGGCGAGTCTTTGTACATGTCCTGGTAGTTGTCGTGGAGGCAGAGCAGATAGCCAAGTTTCATCACCCGCGCGGACATGTCGGCGAGTTTGGCATCGCCGCCACACTCCGGGGCGGCCGGGAGGACATCGGGATGCTGGTTGTCGTAGCCGCGGTGAATCCAGCCGCCGACGGTAAACAGCACGCGGTCGAGTTTGAGGTCGCTCTTGAGATGCTCGGCCACTTGCGCCGCCTCGTCGAACGTCCAGTTGACGCGGACGCGCTCCTCCTTCGTGCTCTCTTCGTTCATGGTTCGAGACAGGGCGGACCAGAGTTTCACATTGGATGCGCCGAGAAGCTTCTCGCGTTCGGCGTTCTGGGCGATCTTTTGCGCCGTGGTGACGAAACCGGGACGCGATTCGGCGATCTGCCGACAGGCCCGGGCGATGGTGACATGGTCACCGGCGCCGGGGAAGTGAATCTGGAAGGAGTTGGCGCTGTTGCGCAGGCCCAGCGAGACGGTCAGGCGCTGGGGCGCGCCGGCCGGGGTGATGCTCCTGACCTCGGCGGAGACGTAGGGGTCGTCCCAGGTCAGCAGGACAGTTCCCTGTTTGTCCATGACGCCCAGCATGTTCATGTGGCAACCTTCGTAGCCGGAGGTGTTGAAGGTGTGCGTGAAGGCCTTGCCGCTGTCGGCGGGGATGAGCAGGCCGAGGCGCACGGGCACCAATACCGCGCCTTGCTGCTGCGATTTCACGGCCAGCGCATCATCGAGCAGGCGGACGGACTCGACCTCCCAATCGCGATCGCGCGTGTACGAGAAGGCCAGGCCGTCGGCCAGCGGGGCGACGGTGACGCGAATCTCGCGGTCGCTGCCTTTGGCCGGGCGAAACACGATGGTCGAGTTCTCCTTGCCGACCTGCACATCCGCCGGTGTGAGGTCGACCCGTTGCGGCTTGCCGTCGATGGGGATCATGGCATAGCCGAAGCGCGGCTGATCGGGGTTGCTGGTCCAGGCGCGGCCGGTCGGGCGGTCGGTGATCTGCCAGCGGCCGGTGGCGCGGTCGATGGTCATGCGGATGCGCGGGGTGTCGACGAGGGTGACGTCCTCCGCATGCATCGGGGCCACCGACAGCATCACCACGACGAGCGACAGTATCCATTTCATCGGCATCCTCACGGGTTGGCGTGTTCATGGGGTGATACTTCGCCGCGCGTGGCACCGCCGTCGTGCGGATGTTCTGTCTTGTCCCGCTCGGATGGATTGCCGGTCCGAT
>JBIOJL010000152.1:0-12866 GCA_044450885.1 Tepidisphaerales bacterium | reverse complement strand
CTCTTGGCTTCTTCGCCCTCGCTCAGCCATTCTGTCCATCGCCAATCCGCTCCCCGCCACCATCCACCGCTTCGCATCTTCGCGGCTTCGTGTTTAACCAATCCGTGTCCCCAAAATTTCCCGAATGGCCTCTGGGTCCACGACCCTCATTCGCACGGCCCTTCCGAGAATCGCCATGCAGAACGAAGTGAAGCATCTCCGCTTTCGAACACCGTGGACCCCGGATTCGCACGGCTTTGGCGCGGGAACCCGGAGACCCCTCGCTCCGCTCGGAATGACCCGTGGGCGAGGTGTCATGCAGAACGAAGTGAAGCATCTCCGCTTTCGAGCACCGTGGACCCCGGATGCGCACGGCTTCGGCGTGGGAACATCGGCCGTGGACCCCATTGAGCTTCCGGCCGCTTGCCTTATAATTCCGCCTCCATACTTGTCGGAAGAACATTACCTTATGGGTTTAATCGTACAGAAATTCGGTGGCACCAGCGTCGCCAATGCCGAGCGCATCCATCGCGCTTCCAGCCGGGCGATCGCGGCCAAGGAGAAGGGCAACCAGGTCGTCGTCGTCGTCTCCGCCATGGGCGAGACCACCGACGACCTGCTGGATCTCGCCAAAGCGGTCTGCGAGTTCGGATCCCGGCAGATCAATCCGCCCAAGCGCGAACTCGACCAGCTTCTGGTCACCGGCGAGCAGGTGACCATCGCCCTGATGGCGATGGCCATTCAGACCCAGGGCCATCAGGCGATCAGCTTCACCGGCGGGCAGATCGGGCTGATCACGGATGAGGCGTTCACCAAGGCCCGCATCCAGTCCATCAACAAGCAGCGCATCTTCGAGCAGTTGGACGAAGGCAAGATCGTCATCGTTGCCGGCTTCCAGGGGGTGACCCCGGACGGCGACGTGACCACGCTCGGCCGCGGCGGATCGAATGCGACACTGGTGGCGCTGGGCGCGGTGCTCAAGGCCGACGTCTGCGAGAACTACACCGACGTCGATGGCATCTACACCGCCGACCCGCGCATCGTGAAACAGGCCCGCAAGATCGACCGCATCAGCTACGATGAAATGCTCGAGCTGTCCGGCCTGGGCGCCAGCGTCCTGCAGACCCGGGCGGTCGAGTTTGCCAAGAAATACAACGTGCCCCTGCACGTCCGCAATTCACAGAACGATCACGAAGGCACCTGGATTGTTTCGGAAACACCCATCATGGAACACATAGTCGTCTCCGGCGCGGCGCTCAAGAAAGACATCACCCGCATCACCTTTACCGAGGTGCCCGACCGGCCCGGCGTGGCGGCCAGGATCTTCTCCGAGATCGGTGCCGCCAACATCGTCGTCGACGACATCATCCAGACGATCAACGAGGAGAAGACCGCCTACATCTCCTTCACCATCGACAAGACCGATCTGCCCGACGCCAGGCCCGTCGTCGACCACCTGGTAAAGGAATTCGGCGGCAAGACCAGCGTGGTGTTCCAGGACGACATGGCCAAGGTCTCGGTGGTCGGCGTGGGTATGCGCGTCCACACGGGCGTGGCCGGGCGCATGTTCAAGGCCCTGGCCGATCTGGGCATCAACATCGAGAACATCACCACCAGCGAGATCAAGATATCCTGCATCGTGAAGCGCGACGACGGCCCCAGGGCCCTGCAGGCGGTACACGACGCCTTCGAGTTGCACAAAGCGCGCTGATCGGCCCGCGGGAGGGCCGTGCTTCTGCACGGCCGGAATGGTAACCCCGCGAAACACGGCCGCAGAGGACTGCGGCCCTCCCGGCACGACGGTCACGCTGGGCGGTTGGCTACAGATGCACGAACAGACTGGCCGCTCCGGCGACCAGCACCGCCAGCGTACACACGAACATCCGAGTCTTCATCGCCGGCGAGCCCAGCACCAGTGCCAGCCCGCATTTCGTGAGCGTGTTGGAGATGGTGGCGATGGCAACGGCGATAGCGGCGGTGGTCAGGGCATGGCCCGCGCGGGCCGAGCCGGCCATCGACAGGGTGATCGCGTCCACATCCGTCAGGCCCGCCAGGGCGGCCACGCCGAGCACCCCGCGTCCCCCCGCATGCGCCTGCACCCACTTCACGATCACCAGGATCGCCACGAAGAAGATCGCAAACTCGCAGGCGGCCTTGAGGCTGAACGGGTTCTTCAGCGGCACCGCGCCGGCCGACCCGCCGGATGAGGCGAGCGACCGCGTCCGCAGGTACAGCACCGCGCCGAGCCCGAGGCAGACGACTCCCATGGCCGACATCGAGACCAGCAGCGCCCGGAAGAGCGGGCGATAGACGACCACGGCCATCACCAGCACGCGGGCGTACATGACCGCCCACGCCAGCAGCACGCCGGCCGCGAGCGCATCGGCCGACCCCGGCCGCGCCTGCTCTTCGCGGCTGCGTTTGGCGAAGGTGAGCGAGACGACCGTGGATGACACCAGCCCACCGAACAGGCCGGTCAGCGTCGTGCCGCGTTCGCTGCCCAGCCAGCGGGTGGCGACATAGCCCACCAGCGACAGGCCGGAAATCAGGATCACCAGCCACCAGGTCTTGTAGGGATTGATCGCGCCCCAGGGGTCGATCGCCCGGTCGGGCAGCACCGGCAGCACGATGAACGTGGCGATCAGCAGTTTCACGCCGGCGTAGATGTCGTCGCGGTCGAGTTTCTCGACCATGGCGTGCATCGGCTCCTTGAAGGCGAGCGTGGCCGAGGTGGCGATGCCGAGCACGACGGCGAGTTTGGCCTGCCCGAAGAGTGCCACGCCGCCGAGCAGGAATACGATGATGGCGGCCACTTCCGTGGTCAGGCCGTGGGCCTGGGGGTTGTGGCTGACGTGGAAATAGTAGCCGGCCAGGACGATGAGCGTGACGCACAGCGCGCCGGCGGCGAAGATCCAGGGGCTGGCGGTGCGGTCGGACAGCCATGCGGAAATCGCCCCCGCCTCGGCCAGAAGCATGAAGGTGCGGATGCCGCCGAAGCCGGGGTCGCCCGAGTCGGATTTCTTCTTCTCGCGCTCGATCCCGATGAGCGCGCCGACAGCCAGCGCGACGCCGAATTCCTGAAGGGGGAGGGTTGTTGGCATTGGGAAAAGACCTCAGCGCACCATCGACACGGGTCAACATCCACTTACGCAAACAGACCGCTCACGGCGATCTTCGCTTCCGGCCGGGCAATCGGGGCAACCAGTTCGGAAGCGGCGAGCGTCTGCACATCGCGATAGCAGGCTTTTGCTTTGTCAATCGCGGGCACGGGATCGCGATGGACTTCCAACTGGTGATCGACGAGGTTCACGATCCAGTATTCCGGAATTCCGGCGGCGGCGTAGAGTTCGGCTTTCTCGCGGTCGAACACCAGACTCGTATCTGCTACCTCGACCACCAAGATCGCTTGTGTCGGATGATTCGTGTAGCGGTCCATGTTGCCAGCGACGACGGCCGCGTCGGGTTCGGGTTCGCTGTCTCCACTGAGGTTCAGCGGCATTTGACTTCCAACAGAATCTGCCGGCTCGAAGATCGCTTGCAATATTCGTTCGACCCGACTGATGGCCTTTGCATGCGGGTGTCCCATTGGCGGCATTTCGATGATCTCCCCACGAATCAGTTGAACACGGCGCCCGTTGAAGACACCGCCGGCCGCCAGCGCGTGGTATTGCTCCGCGGTCCAGTGGAACGTCCGAGGTTCGGCCATGGTCATGGTCATGACGTCCTGCATTATACCGTTCCCTCAGGCGGCAGGGAACCGCGATCGGCGATCGCGGCTACAGACGGCGGGGAACCGCGATCGGCGATCGCGGCTACAGACGGCGGGGAACCGCGATCAGCGATCGCGGCTACAGCATCTTCGCCACCTGGTACACCGCGAAGCTGACCACATACGCCAGCCCGTTCATGTACACCAGCATGAAGACCGGCCAGCGCCAGCCGCCGGTCTCGCGGCGGACGATCGCCAGCGTGCTCATGCACTGCATCGCCAGCACGAACCAGACCAGCAGGCTGACGGCCACCGGTCCGGTCCAGACAGGCGTGCCGTCGGGGCGGCGGTCGGCGCGCATGGCGGCCGAGAGATCGGCCGTGTCGTCGCCGTTACCGGCGGCATACGTGATGGCCATGGTCGACACGAAGACTTCGCGGGCGGCGAAGGCGCCGATCAGGCCGATGCCCGTCTTCCAGTCGTAGCCGAGCGGACGGATGGCCGGTTCCATGGCGTGTCCGAGGCGGCCGGCGAGGCTGTGATTCATGCGATACGCGGCCATGACCTTCCCGTCGGTGCCGGCGGATCGCAGCTTCGCCATCTCACCGGACGAGGCACCATAGTACGCCATGGCCCAGAGCAACACACTGAAGCAGAAAATCGTGGTGCCCGCGTTGGCGATGAACGCCCAGGAATTGCTCACCACCTGCCGCACCACCTGCAGCGGCTGGGGCAGCTTGTACGTCGGCATCTCCATGATGAAGCTCGACGCGCCGCCCTTGAGCAGCGTCCGCTTGAAGAACAGCGCCGTCGCCACCGCCGCCACGATGCCCAGCGCATAGAGCGCCAGCATGATGCCGGCCTGCGCCAGGGCCCCGCGGCTGGCGAAGAACGTGCCGATCAGCAGCGTGTACACCGGCAGCCGCGCCGAGCAGCTCATGAACGGCAGGATCAGGATCGTCGCCAGCCGGTCGCGGCGGTTCTCCATGGTTCGGGTCGCCATCACGCCGGGAATCGCGCAGGCGAAGGATGACAGCAGTGGGATGAACGACTTGCCGTGCAGGCCGACTTTCGCCAGCAGCCGGTCCATGAGGAACGCGGCGCGGGCGAGGTAGCCGCTGTCCTCGAGGATCGCCAGAAACATGAACAACAGGGCGATCTGTGGCACGAAGACGATCACCGCGCCCACCCCCTTGAAGATGCCATCCTGCACGAGGTCGTGGAACGGACCCGGCGAAATCCAGCCGGCCACCCGGGCGCCGGTCCACTCGATGGCGGCCTTGATGCCACCCATGATCGGGCCGGCCAGCCAGAAGATGCTGACGAACAGCGTGGCCATGATCGCCGCGAAGATCACCAGCCCCCAGAGCCGATGCACCAGCACTGTATCGACGCGCTCGGTCACGGTGCGATGGCGCGGGGTTTCATAGCTGAGAACCGCTGTCGGATCGGGCTCGACGCCCATGGCCGCGAGTTCCTCCAGCGTGGCGGCGCTCTTCTCCGTGACGCTTTCGATCCAGCGGTAATGCGCTTCGATGTCGGCCTCGATGGGGTCGATGCCGGCGCTGCGCAGGCGGCCCATCGCGCCCTTGACCAGCGCTGCCACCGCCGGGTTCTGCGACAGCGGAAGCACGTCCCCCGCGCGGTCGTCGATAAGCAAACGCTCGGCAAGGGTCTGGAAGTGCTGAGTCTGCGTAGGGTCCGCTTCAGCGGACGCGGATCGCGCTGGCCGGTCGAGCCGCTCGTCCGCTGAAGCGGAGCCTACGTCCAACTCCGCCAGAGCCTGTCCGACGGTCACGAGTTCATCTTTCATCGCCGCGGGCAGCGTCCAGTCGGGCATCGGCGCCACGCGCGCTTCGGCGATGGCCTGCTTGAGCCGGTCGATCCCCCGGCTCTTGTGGCCGACCACGGGCACCACCGGAACCCCGATCTGTGCGGACAGCGCCCCGGCGTCGATGTGGATGCCCCTCCGCTCCGCGATGTCGATCATGTTCAACGCCACCACCAGCGGCCGGCCCAGTTCGATGAGCTGCGACACCAGATAGAGATTCCGCTGCAGGTTCGACGCGTCGACCACCACCACCACCACATCCGGCGGCGGCGTGTCGTCGCGCAAACCTCGCAGCACTTCCATGGCCACCACCTCGTCGGGCGAGCGGGAGATCAGCGAGTATGTCCCCGGCAGGTCGATGACATTGCCCCGGCGACCGTCGGCCAGCTTGCACTTGCCGGTCTTCTTCTCGACCGTCACGCCCGGATAATTGGCCACCTTCTGCCGCAGTCCGGTCAGGGCGTTGAAGAGAGTGGTCTTTCCGCAGTTGGGATTGCCGGCGAGGGCGATGGTCAGACTGCCATCGGCCGCGGGCTTGCGTTCAACTGGGATACAACAGGTGGGCATGTGAGCATCATAGGGCCTGGCCGCTATTTGGGCTTGGGCGCAGGAGTAATCTGCACGAACTTGGCCTGCTCATTGCGCAGGGAAAGGGAATATCCACGAAGCCGGAATTCGGTCGGATCGCCCATCGGTGCCCGGCGGACCACCTCCACCTCGGCCCCGTTGCAGAACCCCATCTCCAGCAGCCGGCGGCGCACTTCCGTGTCCCCCGAGACGCCCACCACATTGCCGCAACCGCCGACCCCAAGCTGGTTTAGCGGGCATGTATCGGGACTTCCCACATGCTCGCAGGAGGGGTTGTTGCAGGGTTTTTCCATACGCCTACTCCGAAGTCGGGTTACTATTCGTACCACATGAGAACTATACCGTTGTTGAGACTCAGTTTCAACTAATGCAAGGTAATGTCGTCGTTTCTGTTGCCTCAGAGTCGCGTGGTGCCCGTTTTCCCCTGAAGGCTCCGGGAGTTGCCCCGGCGATGGCCGCCGCGCGGAGTCCCCGCCGGACCAGGACAATAATCGTCATGCTTTGGTCAGTGATGGCCATGGGAAGCCACTGTGCAACGCGGGAGACTGTTGCTACTCTGGTGCCGCCAGGGAACGACTATGCGCGGAACCGTCAATTGAGCAAGGTCCAATAATAACAGGAGAACACAATGAAGAAGCAACTCAAGTGGTGTGTGGCGATTGTCGCCGCCGTTGTCGGGTGGGGTGCAACCGCCCGGGCCCAGCAGGCCGACCCGTATCCGGTCGTCGACGGCCCGTTCAAGGGCACGATGGAGTCGCTTAAGGCGAACCAGTGTCCCGAGTGGTTCCGCGATGCCAAGTTCGGCATCTGGGCCCACTGGGGCCCGCAGGCCGTTCCCATGGACGGCGATTGGTACGCCCGCGGCCTGTATGAGGGACCAACGCCGGCAAAGCCGGGAACGCCGGCGAGGGGGCCGAACAAACATTACACCTACCACCTTGAACACTACGGCCATCCGTCGGTGTTCGGCTACAAGGACATCATCCCGCTGTGGAAGGCCGAGAAGTTCGATCCCGAACGCCTCATGGGGCTCTACAAGAAGGCCGGCGCCAAGTACTTCGTCAGCATGGCCTCGCACCACGACAATTTCTCGCTCTGGGACGACAAGTTCCACAAGTGGAACGCCGTGAACATGGGCCCCAAGCGCGACATCGTGGGCGCCTGGCAGAAGGCGGCCAAGGCCAACGGGCTGCGGTTCGGTGTCAGCGAACATCTTGGGGCCAGTTTCACCTGGTTCCAGAGCGCGCACGGTTCCGACAAGACCGGCGACAAGGCCGGCGTGCCCTACGACGGCGCCGACCCGAAGTACGCGGATCTCTATCACAAGCCGGCCGACCCCAACGACAAGGGGTGGTACTCGAATAACCCCGAGTGGCATCAGGAGTGGTACCAGCGCATCGGCGGCCTGGTCGCCAACTACAACCTCGACCTGCTCTACACCGACGGCGGCATTCCCTTCGGCGACGTGGGCCTGAAGCAGGTCGCCAATCTCTACAACGCCAGCATCAAGAACCACGACGGCAAGCTGGAGACGGTCTACACTTGTAAGCAGAGGTCCGAAGGCCGCTGGATCGAGGACCTCGAGCGCGGCGTGATGCCCCGGATCAACCCCGACCCGTGGCAGACCGACACCTCCATCGGCGACTGGTACTACAACCGCAACTGGAAGTTCCGCCCGGTGAGCTGGAACATCCACATGCTCTGCGATATCGTCGCCAAGAACGGCAACCTGTTGCTGAACGTCGTGCAGCGGCCGGACGGATCGCTCGATCCCGAGGTCGAGCAGATGCTTGCCGACATGGCCGCCTGGATCAACGTCAACGGCGAAGCCATCTACGGCACGCGCCCGTGGAAGGTCTACGGCGAGGGCGCCGTGAAGTTCAAGGGCGGCTCGTTCGGCGAGGACTTCAAGTACAGCGCCAAGGATGTCCGCTACACCACCAAGGGCGATGCGCTCTATGCCATCCTGCTGGGCTGGCCCGAAGACGGCAAGGCGGTCATCCGCACGCTGGGCACCAAGGAAGGCAAGGCGGCCGGCGAGATCAGCGGCATCACGCTTCTGGGCAGCACCGGCGCGCTCGAGTTCAAGCGGACCGACGAAGGACTGGTCGTGACCCTTCCCGCAGCCAAGCCGTGCGAACATGCGTTCGCACTGAAGATCGCCGGCAAGGATCTCGAGCCCACCGAGTTGCCTGTCGTCACCCCGGTCATCAAGCAGGCCGACAACGGGATTCTGACGCTGGGCGCGGCCGACGCCGACCCCAAGGGCAACGTCAAAGCCGAGACCAAGGGCGGCCAGGACAACCTCGGTTTCTGGGACAGCGCTTCCGATTACGTCGAGTGGACGGCCGAGGTGAAGACGGCCGGCGAGTTCGAAGTCACGGCCTCCGTCGCCACCAACGCCGCCTCCGAGTTGGTCATCGACGCGGCCGGCGCGAAGCTGACGGCTAAGATCCCCGCCGGCACCGGCTGGGACAATTTCAAGACCATCCCGCTGGGCAAGGTCACGCTCGCCAAGACCGGCAAGCTGGTGTTCGCCGCCAGGCCGGCCAGCGCCCAGACGTGGAAGGCGATCAATCTCCGCTGGGTGAAGCTGACCCCGGTGAAATGAGACCGGCTGTAGCCGCGATTACCCGTCGCGACGTGCAGGACGCTTTCGGTGGGCGGAACAGACCCCAACGGGGTCCAAAGAACAAAGCCCAGGGTTGGGCGAAGCCCTACCCTGGGATAGAAGCCACGAACATCTCTTCCACCCTGAAAGGGTGGAGGAACGCTTCCTCCGCCCTTTCAGGGCGGGTGGTTACTCACTGATTCTCACCCAGGGTAGGGCTGCGCCCAACCCTGGGCTAAACTGTTCGGCCCCTTCAGGGCCAAGACCGCACCCGCCGAAAGCATCCGACACTCCATCGCGGCCACAATTCCTCACCTCCTTCCCTCGCCCCCGTTCTTCGGTAACAATACACCCCCAAATGACCGCCATGCCCCATTCACGGATGAACTCTCCTTCTTGCCTCAGCACTCAGCACTCAGCACCCAGCACTCATGACTGAACCCTGAACCCCGAACCCCGAACCCTCCATGTACAAACTCCTGCTCATCCTCAAATACCTCCGCAAGCGGCGCATCGCCTGGGTCTCGCTGGCCGCGGTCATGCTTTGCACCATGATGGTGCTCGTGGTCATCAGCATCATGGGCGGCTGGCTCCGCATGTTCCGGGCGCAGTTCAAGGGCCTCTCCGGCGACATCGTCGTCGACTGCGCCTCCATGACCGGTTTTCCCTACTACGAACAGATGCTCGGCGAGATCCGCAAGCTGCCCGAGGTGAAGGCGGCCGCACCCGTGGTGCAGACCTATGGCCTGATCAGCATCAACCGCCGCTACCGCGATGGCGTCATGGTCGTGGGCTATCCTTCCGACATCCAGCAGGTCAACTCCTTCCGCGATTCCTGCTTCCGCATCGGCGGCAACCTGTCCGGCGTCCTGGTGGCCGACGAACTCGCCCAGCAACTACTCGCCGCCAAGGACCCCGAGAAAGCGGCGGCCGATCCCCAGTACGCCGCCAAACTCCCCGGTGCCGCCCGAATCGGCCTGATGTCCGGGCGCACCTACCGCCGTTTTGATCCCGCCGGCTCGGCGCTTGCCCGTGATTATCTCAATACCAGGAACGCCACTCCCCAGGTCCGCGTCCGCGCCGCCGAGGATGACCGCGACCGCCTCGTCGTCCGCGCCGGCAACATCGACGTGCAAGCGATCAGCCCGGCCGGGCAAGTCAACTTCAGCCTCTGGCCCGATGAGAACTACTACCCGCCGGCGGGCTACAAAGGCCCCGATCCCAAGACCTGGACCGGCATGGTCGCCGGCAGCGGCGTGGTCGGCCTGCGCAAGGACGAGCACGGCCGGATCAATCGGCCGCCGTGGCTCTACAAGTTCTTCGTCGACCTCACGGTGATTCCGACGTCCCCCGACAGTTCCAAACTCGACCTCACCGAGCAGGCCCGCCGCTTCTACTGGATCATCGACGACAGCCGCACCAAGGCTACCCTGTACGACCAGCACTACGTCTATGTCCCCTTCGACACCCTCCAGAAAGACCTGCTGATGGATGCCCAGGGCGACGAGCCCGCCCGCTGCAGCGCCATCCAGGTCGCCCTGAAGGACAGCGGCGACGCCAACGCCGTCGCCCCGAAGATCAAGCAGATCGTCGGGCGCATCGTCGCCGAGAAGAACCTGGACCCGGAACTGATCCGGGTCAAGACCTGGGAGGTGCAGCACGCCACCTTCCTCTCGGCCGTCGAGAACGAGAAGTTCCTGGTCACCTTCATCTGCGGCATCATCAGCATCGTCGCGGTGTTCCTGATATTCTGCATATTCTATATGATCGTTGCCGAAAAGACGCGCGACATCGGCATCATCAAGAGCGTCGGCGCCACTTCCCAGGGCGTCGCCGGCATCTTCCTCGGCTACGGCTTCACCATCGGCCTGGTCGGCGCCGGGCTCGGGTTGCTGAGTGCCTACCTCATCGTCCACAACATCAACGAGATCCATGACTTCATGGGCCAGCGCCTGGGCCTGGTCATCTGGAACCCCGAGGTCTACATCTTCGACACCATCCCCAACACCATGGATCCCTTTGAAGTCACGATCATCGTCAGCGCCGCCATTCTCTCCGCCGTTCTGGGCGCGCTGGTGCCCGCCATCCGGGCGGCCATGCTGCATCCCGTGGAGGCCCTGCGATGGGAGTAACCATGCAACCCGCCCCGGCCACAGCCTCGCAGCCCGCGCAGGTGATTCTCCGCTGCTCGGGTGTCGGCAAGTCGTTCATGATGGGCGACAGCCTGATCCAGGTGCTCAAGCACGTCGATCTGGCCGTCAAGCGCGGCGAGTTCGTCGCCATCGAAGGCCGCTCGGGCTCCGGCAAGAGCACGCTGATGCACCTGCTCGGCGCCCTCGACGGCGCGGACACCGGGGAGATTGAATACGACGGCCGGACCTACACCGGCCTGTCCGCCTCGCAGCGCAGTTTCCTCCGCAACAGCCGCTTCGGCTTCGTCTTCCAGTTCTACCACCTGCTGCCCGAGCTCAACGTGCTGGACAACACGCTGCTGCCCAGCATGGTGCAGTTCTCCTGGCTCGGTTTCCACGCCCGCAAGTCCACGCTCCGCGAGCGCGCCCGCCAGTTGCTCGACGACCTGGGTCTGGCCCATCGCCTCAAGCACCGCCCCAACCAGCTCTCCGGCGGCGAGCGCCAGCGGGTGGCCATCGCCCGGGCCCTCATGAACGAGCCCAGGGTTCTCTTCGCCGACGAACCCACCGGCAACCTCGATGCCGAAACCGGCCTGCAGATCATGAGTGTCCTCCAGAAACTCCACCGCAAGCAGGGCCAGACCATCGTCATGGTGACGCATGACCGCGAACTGGCAAGGCAGCAGGCCGACCGGGTGCTGCTTCTGCAAGCAGGCCGACTGGCGGCGGAGAAGTAGCGCCGTCTGTAGCCGCGATCGCCGATCGCGGTCGTCGTGCCGAACCACGCTCCTCCCGGACTTGTGGTAGCACCCAGGGCGCCTGAACCCTCTTGCTCAATCGTCCCCTCGTCGTACCATAACGGTTCATATGGCACAGATACCCAGTTCCGTCCTGGACCTCATCGAGAAATTCAACACCCAGTCGGAACTGTACAAATCCCCCACCTACAACGAAGCCCAGCTTCGCATCGACTTCATCAACCCGATGTTCAAGGCCCTCGGCTGGGACATCGACAACACCAAGGGCTACGCCGAAGCGTTCCGCGAAGTCGTCTACGAAGACGCGGTGATGATCACCGGGACCACCAAGAGCCCGGACTATTCCTTCCGTATCGGCGGGGAACGTTGTTTTTTCCTCGAAGCCAAAAAGCCCGCCATCAACATCAAGGATGATGTCGAACCCGCCTACCAGCTCCGCCGTTATGGCTGGAGTAAGAAGCTGCCCCTGTCCATTCTCACCAACTTCGCGGAGTTCGCTGTCTACGACTGCTACCCCGCACCCAAGTACCTCGACAAGGCCTCCACGGCTCGCCTGATGTACTTCACCTACGCGGACTACCCTCAGAAATGGGATGAAATCGCCGCCATCTTCTCCCCCGAAGGCATACAGCATGGCGCCTACCATCGTTACGCCGAGTCCAACAAGAAGTCCGGCACGCAGGATTTCGATGATGTCTTCCTCGACGAGATGGAGGACTGGCGCAAGAAGCTGGCGTCCAATCTTGCTCTGCGCAACGAATTGCTCGATGAACCCGGTCTCAACTTCGCCACCCAGCGCATCATCGACCGCATCATCTTCCTACGCATCTGCGAAGACCGTGGTGTGGAGCCTCCATTCCAACTCCAGGCTCTCCTTTCCAGTGATAATGTCTATCCTCGCCTCCGTGGCATCTTTGAAAAGGCTGACCAGCGTTACAATTCCGGCCTCTTCCATTTCCACAGGGAAAAAGACCGTAACGAAACGCCTGATGAGCTGACGCCCGGCCTCGAGATTGACGACGCCGTCCTCAAACAAATCATCAAGCGGCTTTACTACCCCGACAGCCCCTACGTCTTTAAGGAGGTCGCCGCCGACATTCTCGGCAACGTCTATGAACGCTTCCTCGGCAATGTCATCCATCTGACCGCCGGCCACCGCGCCAAGGTTGAGCCCAAACCCGAAGTCCGCAAGGCCGGTGGTGTCTATTACACTCCCAAGTACATCGTCGATTTCATCGTGCATAATACCGTCGGCGCG
>JBIOJL010000151.1:0-12886 GCA_044450885.1 Tepidisphaerales bacterium | reverse complement strand
TGGATCTGATCTCCGCCGCCCGCCGCTGGTCCGAAGGCTGGCGCGGCGGGCTGGCCGGCACCTGCTGCCACGACCTGGGCTTCGAGCCCGCCGCCGCTCTCCGACAGGCCGAAGCACACGGCGCCGATGCCGTTGTTCTCGTCGATCCCGATGCGGGCCTGGTCGATCCCGCACTCATCGATGCGATTGTGACCCATGCCGACCGCACTCCCGAGGCGCGATACGTCTTCATGCCCGTCGCCCCAGGTCTTTCCGGCCTGCTCCTGCGCTCTGAACTTCTCCGCCATTTCGCCGACCACGGCGGATTTCCCGGCCGCTCTTTGTGCTACTGGCCCGATCTGCCCGGCCGCGATCCCATCGCCAACCCCGAGTGTGCCCCGCATCCCACCCTGGCCGCGCGGACGCTCCATCGTTTCGTTCTCGACGGCCAGCGCCAGGTTGAGCGGCTTTCCGCTGCCACCGCCGCCCTCAATGGGGAACTTGCGTCGAGCGACGCTCTCACCCTGGTTGGCCGCATGGATTCCGCCGCCATCGTCGATCGTCTCCCGCGTGAGATCGTCCTCGAACTCAATACCGCCCGCGCCACTCGCGCCCTCTTCCAGCCGTCCACGCATCTGAACATCGGCCGTCCCGACCTCACCGTTGATTTCGCCGCGACGATCGCCTCCCAGGCCGCCGCCTACGACGACACCCGCATCACCCTCGCCGGCGTCGGCGATCCGCTGCTGCATCCTGGGTTCTTCGACATTCTCAGCGCCATCCGCGGCGCGGGGATCCACACCGTCCATGTGGAAACCGATCTTGCGTGCGTTTCGGTCACCACCGCCGAAAGACTCGCCGTCGCCGACATCGACATCGTCTCCGTGCATCTTCCGGCCACTTCCGTCGGCACCTACGCCAACATCATGGGCGTCGACGCGCTGGCCGAAGTGATGCGAAACATCCAGCGCTTCGTGCAGTCACGCCAGGGGCGTTTCGTGCCGATCCTCGTGCCCCTCTTCGCCAAGTGCGCGCAGAACCAGCAGGAGATGGAAGCCTGGTACGACTACTGGCTGCGCACCCTTGGCGTGGCCACCATCATCGGCCCGCGCGACTGCGCCGGCCAGATTCCCAACGCCTCGGCCGTCGACATGACTCCGCCACGCCGCGTTCCCTGCCGTCGCCTGCAATCCCGCCTGACGATCCTCAGCGACGGCTCGGCGGTTCCCTGCGAGGAAGACGTGCTCGCCCGTGAACCGCTTGGCAACATCACTACCGACCCCCTCGCCGAGATCTGGGCCAAACGCACGTCCGCCCTGCGCCAGTTGCACCAGCGCGCCGAGTATCCCCAATTGTGTGGAGGTTGCCGCCAATGGCACCGGCCCTAACCCATTCCGGTGGCACGGGCTTCCAGCCCGTGTGCCGCAGTACTCCGCGGCGTCTCGTACACTCCCACGGTGAGGGGGCCGGGGTGACGGCGCGTGCAGCGCAGGATGAGCTCGCTCGCAGCCCTGTAGGGGCGATAGACATTAGTCCACGACGTAAGTCGTGGGTCAGCAAATCCAAAGCAACAACCAGCCCCGTAGGGGCGAAAGAACGCTTGTTTCGCCCCTACGGGGCTAATCTTCTGTCGATCTCGCTTTTCCCATGGCTTACGCCATGGGCTAACGTCTGCCGCCCCTACGGGGCTGAATTGGACCCGCGCCTGGCCTTCGCGTTTCTTCGTGCCCCTTCGTGGGCCATCCGGATCACCGCATGAAAACCCTCGGCATCATCATCGCCCGTGCCGGCAGCGTCGGCCTGAAGAACAAACATCTTTGCCCGTTGCTAGGCCGTCCCGTGATCTCCTACACCTTCGACTACGCCCGCGCCGCCACGCGACTCGACCGCATCGCCGTCTCCTCCGACTCGCCGGAAATCCTTGACCTGGCCAAGGCCCAGGGCTTTGACGTCGTCCCCCGTCCCGCCGAACTCGCCACCGGCGATGCCAGCGTCCAGGCCGTCCTGCTGCATGCCATGCAGCATATCGAACAGTGGGACAGACATTCCTGCCTGTCATCGGATGGAGGAGTGGGGGACATTCCTGTCCCCCCGAGTCCATCCGAACCACCCCGCGCCCAACCCTTCGTCGCCGACGCCATCATCCTCCTCTACGGCAACTGTCCCGTCCGCCCGCCCGGCCTTGTCGACGCGGCCATCCACCTGCTGGAAACCACCGGCTGCGACTCCGTCCGCTCCTTCGCCCCCACCGGCAAACTCCACCCCAACTGGATGGCCCGCCTGAATGGCGACCGCGTCGAGCCCTATCTTTCCGGCAGCATCCACCGCCGCCAGGATCTCGAACCCCTCTTCTTCCACGACGGCGCCATTGTGGCCGTGACGCGCACCTCGCTCCTCCGCCAGATCGCCCACCCCGAAGACCCCCACGCCTTCTTCGGCATCGACCGCCGTGCCATCCCCACTCAGTCCGGCGAAACCATCGAGATCGACCAGGAGATGGACCTGTACCTGGCCGAAGCGATCCTGCGGGCGTGCGCTGGTGATCGGTAATCGGTGAACCGTGATCGGTGAACGACGTGTGACTGATTTGACCTCTCGCGTACTTTTATATATAGTTTTGTGATACACGCCATGCCGCTCACCACGCGGCGCAGACGCGGGTGAAGGAACTACCATGCGAAAAACGAAGAAGTCTGATATCGACGAGTTCATTGCCCTGGCCGACTCAGAAAAGGAGCGTATCGTGAAGGAGATCGAGGCCGAGTCGCCACGGCAGCGCCTTGCCCGTTCCCGGCCACTCAATGCCCGCGAACGACAACAGTGGCGGCGGTTCAAGGCGAAGATGGGACGCCCCAAACTCGGCAGGGGCGCCAAAACAATCTCCCTGACGGTGGAAAAGGGCCTGCTGGAACAAGCCGATGCCTACGCCAAACAACGGGGCGTCAGCCGTGCCAGTCTCGTGGCCCAGGGCCTGCGGGCCGTCATGGGGTCCGCGGCATGAGAACGCAGCAAACCGACAACCAAATTGTCGATGACGCGCGGCGAATCCGCCGGGAAATCTGCGAAGGCCTTGGGCGCGACTGAACCATCTCGGCGAGGAACTTCGGCGAGTCGAGCAGGAGTGCGGCGCCGGCCAGGAGGCGATGTTTCGCCCCGTCGACTAGACCGAATGGGCAAGAGAGGAGAGGAACTTGGTCCAGCACATGCTTTGCCACCTCTCTATGGGCTGCTCAGCGGTAGCCGCGATAGTCGACGGGGTTCGCGCGATTCATCAGGAGGACGACTCCCGCCCCCACGAAGAGCCCTACCAATGCGCCGATGCCCAAGCCAGCTACGGCCGAGGAGTCCGGGTCACTCGATCGCCCGGCAACCAAGGCCAGGAGCCCGCCGAGCACTAACGGCGACCCAGCGACGATGAGGATGCGCGTGAACGTACTGCGAGGCGGCGACAGCGGTGGAAGTCTCTTGAGCCGCTCCCGATATGCCGCGAGGTTCTCGCCCGTGTCCGACCAAACGAACTCATCGAAGTTGCCCATCTGACCACACTGCGCACATTGAGTGGCCCATGCTACGTCTGACGGGTTGGTAAGACGCAAGAGGTCGTTTCCTGTGACTTCCGTGTGGCCGCCGCACTTGATGTGCGTGTATTGGCGACGATCCGGCGTACGGGGGAAGGTCACTGCGTCAACGGGCTTCGGTTCCTATGTCATTGGATTGGACCTCCAATGTAGTGTCGGGTTGCAGGCTAACGGTCGGCACTCGCTGATGCAAGTGGTTCGCACTGCACGCCTCGCACCGTTCTGGCAAAACGCAGCAGGCCCGCTCGTCGGATGCTTGAAGAAATGGCTTTGACTGGAACGAACAAGACCGCCTGAAGGCGGGACTCCGATCCGCTACTTCCCTCTCTGCCACGCCCGCGCCAGCCAGTGGCCGATGATCGCCGCCGCCACGCCGCTGCCGGCGTAGTCCAGGGGGACCGGGCGCCCGAGCGCGGCGAAACGGCCCACCAACTCGCCTGTGTTTGCCCCGGCGGGATTGAAATAGGCGAGCACAAAACCAATGACGCCCACAACCAATGGCGGCAGCCAGTACCAGCCGTTGCTGGCTGTGGGGAAAAGATATTGTGCCACGATCCCGCCGACCAGTGACGAGATCCCCACCGCTGCAATCGCCTGAAACTTCGCTTCGTTGGCCATCAGGAGCAGCATGCACAATGCTGTCACCAGCGTCTGCACCGCTACCGACAGCGCTTCATTTCGCGACGGCACATCCTTGTTGGCCGCGGCCGGGTCGCCTTCACGGTCGACGATCAGCCCGCGCAGGTGCAGCCATTTCAGCACATACCAGCCGCAGCCGACCAGCATGCCCAGCAGCACCGTCTCCAGCGCCAGTCGCTCGAAGACCTCGCTCGCCCCGAGCAAGTCGATCGAGCCGAACAGCACTTGCCGCAGGTCGCCGCCGCGCACGGACAGCACCGCCAGCCCGATACACGCGGCCACCAGGCCTGCGTTGAACCGGATAACTCCGGCCAGCACGGTTCCCACCGCCATGCTCGCAAAGAACGTGGCCGCCACGGCCAGGAAGAAACCCACTCCGCCCGGATGCATCGCCAGGCTCCCGCACATTCCCGGCGCCACCGGAAAACCAAACGTCCGCGCCATCCACCAGAACACGACGCCGCAGGTCACCGAAGCGACCAGCAGCAGAATCCGGGCTCGCTGATATGCGTTGATCATGGTCTTACCGCGACTCCGTCTCTCGACTGCACGAGGCGGCCAAACAACCTGGTGGCACGGGCTTCCAGCCCGTGTTTGCCGCGGCTCGCCGCGGCATCAACTCTCCCACTCCCTCCGGGAGAGGGCCGGGGTGAGGGCCGTCTTGTCAAAATCCATCGTCGCGCGCGACACGGTCGGCCGTCACCTCGCTTTACTGCGGCCCCGTCTCCGCGACAATAGCACATCGGCCTGCCAACGCCAGCGAGAGCTTCTCAGCGACAGACAGGAATGTCTGTCGTACGGACGAAATGATGAGGACGACATGGTGCTGACAGACAAGAATGTCTGTCCTACTGATGTGTGTCGATATGTGCTCGTAATGTCATTTGATGTTTCGCATGACCAGCCCTTCCCTCTTTCCCGACCCCGTTCCCTCGCCGCAGGCGAAGCCCGCCGGGCCCTGCGCTTCCGTCGCCATCGAACGCAGCCTCGACAAAGTCCTCGATTATTCCGTCCCGGCCGAACTTGCTCCGACTATCGCCGTCGGCCAACGCGTCCGCGTGCCGCTGGGCCGGGGAAACAAGCCGGCCCATGGATACGTCGTGGAGTTGCCGTCCACGTCCAAGACCACGCACAAACTCAAGCCGGTGACGGCCATCGACGACGAGCGCGTGCTGCTGGCGGCGCCGATGCTCGAGCTTGCACGCTGGATGAGCCGCTACTACTGCTGCCCGCTGGGCACGGTGATCGACAGCGTCATCCCGGCGGCCGTCAAAAAGCGGATCGGCATGGAGTACACCACCGTCGTCTCGCTCGCCGCGACGCCGGAGAAGGTTCAGCAGATCATCGAGCAGACCAAAGCCCCCAAGCGCCGGGCGATACTCGCGCGTCTGCTTCAGGTCCCCGTCGGCGGCCACGAAGACCTTGCCGTTCTCGCCACCGAGGCCGGCTGCAAATCCGCCGCCATCCGTGCCCTGGCCAAACTGGGCCTGGTGAAGTTCGCTGAAGTCCCCGTCGACACAGTGGTGCCGGTGCCCTCACCGGCACTCTCCGGGGGCACCGCCGCCCCCGCCTCCGCCTTCGGTAGGACAGACATTCCTGTCTGTCATGCATCCGCACAAGTGGTGCCGGTGCCCTCACCGGCACGAGCCGGGGGCGACGCCACTGCCGACGAGGGCGTCGGCACCACAGGGCCCATTCGCATCGCTCCCGTCGATTCCCCCATCACCCTCAACGACGACCAGCAGAAAGCCCTCGACGACATCCTCCCGCGCCTCGCCGCCGGCTTCTCCGTGAACCTCCTCATGGGCGTCACCGGCAGCGGCAAAACCGAGATCTACCTGCGCTGCCTGCGCCAGGTGATCGAGGCCGGGAAGCGGGCCATCGTTATGGTCCCCGAGATTGCCCTGACGCCCCAGACAGTCGAACGATTCACCGCCCGATTCCCGCGCGTCGCCGTGCTGCACTCGGGTCTGGCGGCCGGCGCCCGCCACCGCTTCTGGCGGCAGATCGCCTCCGGCCAGGCCGATGTCGTCGTGGGCGCCCGCTCGGCCGTTTTCGCCCCCGTGCCCAACCTCGGCATCATCATCGTCGACGAGGAACACGAGAGCAGCTACAAGCAGGACACCGCCCCGCGCTACCATGGCCGGGACATCGCCATCAAGCGCGCCCAGATCGAGCGGGCGCCGATCGTGCTGGGATCGGCGACGCCGTCGTTGGAAACGTATTACCGTGTCACCACGGCGCTTCGTAGCACAGCCGTCCCAGGTAGCACAGGCGTCTCGCCTGTGTCGGAAGGCATGACCGACAAGAATGTCGGTCCCGCTGCGGCTGCGATGACAGACAAGAATTCCGGGATGACAGACAAGAATTCCGGGATGACAGACAAGAGTTCCAGGATGACAGACAAGAATGTCTGTCCTACTGGTACCCCCATCTATCACCTGCTCACCCTTCCCCGCCGCGTGCGCGGTCTCGCGCTGCCGGATGTCGAACTCGTCGATATGCGCATCGACGCCCGCATCCGCCGCGGGAAGATCAACCTGCTCTCCACGCGCCTCGAAGCCATGCTCAAGTCCACGCTGGAAGCCGGCCACCAGGCCATCCTCATGCTCAACCGCCGCGGCTACTCGAACTACATATACTGCCCAAGCTGCCAGCACTTGGTCCAGTGCAAATACTGCGACACCACCATGACCTTCCACCGCTCAGTGCCCGCCCATGCCCATGGCGGTACGTTTCAGGAAGGTCTGCACACCGGCCAGCTCCACTGCCACTACTGCCTGGCCGTGAACCCGCTGCCCGAGAAGTGCCCTGCCTGCGGCAAGGGGCTCACGCTGTTCGGCCTCGGTACTCAACGCGTCGAGGAGGAACTGGCCCATAAATTCCCCGGCGTCGTTTACGCCCGCGCCGACAGCGACTCGATGCGCTCGATCCACGACTACGAGGCCGTGCTCAATCGCTTCGCCAAGGGCGAGGTGCAGGTGCTTCTCGGCACCCAGATGATCGCCAAGGGCCTGGACTATCCCAACGTGACCCTGGTCGGCGTCGTCTCCGGCGACACCGCGCTGTCGCTCCCCGACTTCCGCGCCGCCGAGCGCACGTTCCAACTCATCACCCAGGTGGCCGGCCGGGCCGGCCGCGGCGATCACCCCGGCCGCGTGCTCCTCCAGACTTTCCAGCCGGATGACCCCACGCTCCAGTTCGCCATCCGCCAGGACTACGTCGCCTTCGCCACCACCGAACTCGGCCATCGCCGCCAGGTCGGCCTTCCGCCCATCGTGCGCATGGTCCGCATCATCGTCCGCGACCAGTCCGTCGAGAAGGTGCAGGAACACAGCGAGAAACTCGCCGTGTACCTCAACGCGGCCGTGGCCGCCGAATCCGGCCAAGTGACGCTCAAGGGCCCCATGCCCTGCGCCATCAACCGCATCGCCGGCTACAACCGCTTCCAAATCCTCCTTTTCTCCCCGACTCCGGCCCGGTTGCAACGGGTGCTGGCCGCCGTCCGCGAGCAAGGCGGCTTCGTCCCCGCCGACCGCATCGCCGTCGACGTCGATCCGGTGTCGCTGCTGTGAAACGAACGCGAAACACTCCATCTGTCCTCTGGTAACACCAGCAGGAGCCGCTTATGTCAATCCGAACCGTGCTTGCGTTGCTCGTTGCCCTGCCCGCTCTGGCCGCCGCGCCGCGGAAGATCATCGGGATCGACGGCGCGCGGCCCAACCTGCTCAAGGACGAGCGCTGGGCGGCGTACGGCTCCGGTTTTGCGCGCGATGGCGAGGCGTTCGTCTGCGACAACGCCGCCGGCGTCGATCGCCAGGCCGGGCTGCATCAAAGCCTCGACCTCAACCAGACCGAGCCGCTGCCCATCGTTGCCTCGGCCGCCAGCCGGGCGGAAAACGTCGGCGGGTCGGCCGATCCGGAGTACTCGCTCTACCTCGATCTGATCTTCGCCGACGGCACGCATCTGTGGGGCCAGTCGGCCGCCTTCACCACCGGCACCCACGACTGGCAGACGCGCACCGTGCGCATCCTGCCGGAAAGGCCCATCAAACGCCTGGAGTTCTACGTGCTGTTGCGTCGGCATTCGGGCAAGGCGTCCTTCCGCGAGATGCGATTGCAGCAGATCGACATCCCGGCCGGCGCGGGCCTGTTCGACGGGCAGCCGGTCCTGCCCGATACGCCGCGCGAAGGCTTCCTCGTGCGTGATGTCGCGGCCGGCTCGGACTTCGTGCCCTTTGAGGACAACCAGGCACTCGGCATCCGCATCGAGCCGCAATCGGACCGGCAGAAGGATGCGGTGCTGCATCGAGTGAAAGTCACCGACACCACCGGCCGCGACCGTGCCCTGACGCTCATCTACACCCACCCGCTCGATGATCGCCCCTGGCAATATTTCGGCTCGGCGCGAAATTCAGTCCCGGCCAAAGCGCCGCGCGAATACCACCCGCAGCTCTACCAGGGCCGGCTGGCGGTCTTCCCGCTGGTGGCCGTCGGTGATGGCAAGTCCGGCTCCGCCATCGCGCTCGACCTGGCCCGTCCGGCCGTCTTCCGCGTCGGTTACGCCGCCGCCACCCGCGAACTCTACATCGCCTTCGACATCGCCCTCACGCCCGAGAAACTCTCCGCCGAACTGGCCTGCTGCACGTTCGACTTCGACGCCGCCTGGCAACTGCGTTCGGCGCTGGCGCGATACCACGAACTCTATCCCGAGCTCTTCCGCACGCGCATCGAGAAACAGGGGGTGTGGATGCCCTTCGCCAAGATCAGCGCCGTGCAGGACTGGCAGGATTTCGGTTTCCGCTTCAAGGAAGGAAACGACGAGCCCGCGTGGGATGCGGTCCACGACATCCTCACCTTCCGCTACACCGAGCCCATGACCTGGTGGATGAAAATGCCCCGCGACATGCCGCGCACGCTGGATGCCGCGCTGGCGTATGCGAAAACTCTGGCCGACAAAGGGGACGCAAATGCCAAAGCCTTCCTGACCAGCGGCCACCACGACGAGGCCGGCCGGTTCGTCGCCCGCATCCGCAACGATCCCTGGTGTGACGGTGCCGTCTGGAGCATGAACAGTGCTCCCAACATCGCTGGCGACAACACCGATTTCCGCAACAAATGGAACGCCGACCTGCGAAAGAAGCTGTACGAAGGCAGGAATCCACTGGCCGGCGAATACGTCGATTCCTCCGAGGGATACGTCACGGATGTCTACGACTTCCGCCGCGATCATTTTGCCGCCATGGCCACCCCGCTGACCTTCTCGCCCGACACCCATCGCCCGGCCATCTTCCGCGGCCTGATCGCCTTCGAGTACGTCCGCGCCCTGGCCGACGATCTGCATCCGCGCGGCCGGTTCACTATGGCCAACGGCACGCCGGACCATCTCTGCTGGCTGGCCGGCCAGCTCGATGTCCTCGGCACCGAAACCGACTGGAACCCCGCCAACAAGTGGCGGCCGATGTCCGACACCGAACTGATGTATCGCCGCATGCTCTGCGCCGCCAAACCCTACTGCTTCCTGATGAACACCCGCTTCGAGCAGTTTCCCTCGCCGCTCGTCGAGAAGTACATGAAGCGGTCATTGGCCTACGGCATGTTCCCCGGCTTCTTCAGCCACAACGCGGCCGACGGCGCCTACTTCACCCGCCCCGACCTGTACAACCGCGACCGGCCACTCTTCCGCAAGTACATCCCGCTCTGTCGCCTGGTCGCCGAAGCCGGCTGGCAGCCCGTGCCCCTGGCCCGCAGCAGCGATGAGCACGTCTATGTCGAGCGCTTCGGCCGGATATACCTCACCGTCTTCAACGACTCGACTGAGTCCCGTAAGGTCACCATCACCCTCGCCGGCCTGGCGCCAAGCGGCACCAACGACCTCGTCTCCGGCCAAGCCATCGTCTGGGACAAGAACACCGCAACCCTGCAACTCGACGCCGAAGACGTCGCGGTGATGGAAGTGAAATGATCGTCCGGCAGACAGTTAAACACGAAGACACGAAGACACGAAGCGATGCTCGGTGGTCGCAAGCCAGTAGACAAAGCAATGCCCCTCTGATCTTTTCAATGGAATGACGGATATCCTGCGAGCGATTTGATAAACCAAGACCCGCTTCGTGTCTTCGTGCCTTCGTGTTTAATCCTCGTCTTCCCTATGGATTCGGGAAGCCTTCCCGCAAGAACCGCCCGTTCTCCGCGAACGTCACCCCGTCGATCTCGATGTGCCCGCCCGTCCGCAGGTCCACCACCATGTCCCAGTGCAGCCCCGACTCGTTGCTGTTGCCTGTCTCCGGATATCCCGCGCCCAGCGCGAAATGCACGGTCCCGCCGATCTTCTCGTCAAACAGCGTGTTGCGCGTGTACTGTTGTATTCCGTAGTTGGTGCCGATGGCGCACTCGCCGAACATCCGCGAGCCGCCGTCCATGTCCAGCATCTTGAAGAGGAAATCCTGCCCCTTCGACGCCGAGGCATCGACCACCTTCCCATCCTTGAACGTCAGCTTCACATCCAGAACCTCGCGCCCGTGATGCACCGCCGGGAAACTGTAGCACACCCGGCCATTGACGCTATCCAGCACCGGCCCGGTGAAGACTTCGCCATCCGGGAAGTTCTCGTGTCCGTCGCAGTTGATCCAGCGCATCCCCGCGACGCTCATGCGGATGTCCGTGCCGTTGGCCGCCACCACGCGGTAGTTGCTCTTGCCGTTGAGGAAGTCGGCCAGCCGCTGCTGCTTCTCGCTGACCTTGCGCCAGGCGGCGGCCGGGTCCGGCCGATCCAGCAGCCCCGCGCCAAAGACAAAGTCCTCATACTCCGCCAGGCTCATCTCCGCATCCTGGGCGCACGCCTGCGTGGGGAATTGCGTCCCGGTCCAGCGCAGCGATTTGCTGGCCGCCCGCTTCATGAAGATGTCCATGAGCGGCTTGCGGGCGGCCTGGCTGATGCGCATCTTCTCCGGGTCGGCGTTGGTCATCGACCGCGTGTTCTCCTCGGCCCAGAGGCCGATGGAGCAATCGACCTTCTCGTATTCGAAGACGTTGATCGGATTGAGATACTCGAGTTGCTCGCGCGAGGCGTGCTTGATGAAAAGCTCACCCAGTTCTTCCGGGTTGAGCCGCACGAAAGGATGCCCGCCGGCCTCGACGACCTTGCGGTAGACCTCGGTGATCAGCGGCAGCCCGACGGGCGCTCCGTTGATGCGAACGAGGTTCCCGGGTTTGACGCCCACGCTGTAATTCACGAGCACATCGGCGAGCTTGATGAGTCTTGGGTCGCGCATGGCGTGATTGTAGCGTTGGACGAGTTGAAACTGAATGACCAGACGCAGAGTTAAACACGAAGCCACGAAGACACGAAGCGACTATTGGTTGTCACGGAGTGATCGAGAAATCCGTGTCTCTTATCTAAAGAAGAGAAGACGCTTGGTTGCTGCGAAATCGGGCATGAACCAGGAACCGCTTCGTGTCTTCGTGCCTTCGTGTTTAATCTGATTTGGGAGTGCCATGAGTTTGAATTGGCCACAGGCCTGTGATAAACCATGGCCATGAACTCCCGAATGCTCTTTGTCATCTTCGCTCTATTGACGTCCGCCAGCTTCGCCGCCGACGTCGCCCCGCCGGCGCCGATGAAGGTCGTACCCTCGCCGCAGCAGGTGGAGTGGCAGCGGCGGGAACTGACCACCTTCGTCCACTTCGGGGTGAACACCTTTACCAACCGCGAATGGGGCGAGGGCAAAGAAAACGAGAAGATCTTCAACCCCGAGAAGCTGGACGCCAGGCAGTGGGCCAGGGCCGCCAAAGCCGGGGGGTCGAAGCTCATCATCCTCACGGCCAAGCACCACGACGGCTTCTGCCTCTGGCCGAGCAAGTACACCAATCACTCGGTCAAGTCCTCGCCGTGGAAGGACGGCAAGGGCGACGTGGTTCGCGAGTTCGTCGATGCCGCCCGCGCTGAAGAGCTCAAGGTCGGCCTGTATCTCTCGCCATGGGACCGCAACGCACCCAGCTATGGCGATTCGCCCAAGTACAACGAGTATTACCGCAACCAGCTTACGGAACTGCTCACCAATTACGGCGAGATCACCGAGGTCTGGTTTGACGGCGCCTGCGGCGAAGGCCCCAATGGCAAGCGCCAGGTCTATGATTGGCCGGCCGTGCATGAACTGGTGCTGAGGCTCCAGCCTGCGGCTCTGATGTTCTCCGATGCCGGCCCGGGCGTGCGCTGGATCGGCAACGAACGCGGCACGGCCGGCGATCCCTGCTGGTCGGTGGTCAACTCCAAGATCTGGATCGCCCCCGGCAAGGCGGCCGACGGCGCCCGCGATGCCAACAAATCCCTGCAAAACGGCGACCCGGCCGGCGATGCCTGGATCCCCGGCGAATGCGACGTGTCGATCCGTCCCGGTTGGTTCAACCACCCCGCCGAGGATGGCAAGGTGAAAACGCCCGACCAGCTCGTCGATCTCTACTTCAAGTCCGTCGGCCGCAATGCCCTGCTTCTGCTCAACGTCCCGCCCACGCGCGACGGCCTGTTCCACGACAACGACGTGCGCAACCTGGCCGAATTCCGCCACAAGCTCGACAATATCTTCGCCAAAAACCTCGCCGCCGCCCGCCCCGTGACCGCCACCAACACCCGCGGCAAGTCCGACGCCTTCGCCGCCGCCAATGTGGTCGACGACAGCCTCTACACCTAC
>JBIOJL010000150.1:0-12914 GCA_044450885.1 Tepidisphaerales bacterium | reverse complement strand
GCGCCGGCCAGCAGGCGCCGCGTTTCCTGACGGCGCAACGGGCCGGATGGATCCGCGTCGGCCGGGATTTCGGGCATCTCGCCACTCTGGCGGCTGTCGCGTCGTCTGGCCGCACGGTAGTGGTCGGTGGCCTTATTGCGGACGATACCGACAAGCCACGGTCCGAACCGCTCGGGCGACTCCAAGCCCGGCAGCGCCTGCCAGGCTTTGAGGAACGCATCCTGTACCGCATCGCCGGCGGCATGGGCATCACCGGTGATCGCGTAGGCGATGCCCAGCGCAGCCCGCTCGTGACGGCGGATCAGTTCGGCAAACGCCTCGTGTGATCCTCGTCGGGCCTCGAACACCAGGTCCGCCGCCGGTTGCTCCATGGACATCCGCTTCCTTCACTACAACAGACGTTCGGGACACGCCCCAACCAACAGAAAAGGCCCGCCGGGGAAACCGGAGGGCCTTGTCCTCAATGGAGTTATCGGGATTCGAACCCGAAATTCCACCATGCCATGGTGGCGTGATCCCATTTCACTATAACCCCGTCACAAATTGTCTCCCGGCGAAACATCCGCCAAGACAAATAGTGTAATCGGCCGCGCACCGGTGTCAAGATCAGTCCAAAAGCCAATCGGTGCGCAAATCACACCCGCGTCATGCATCCGGCATCGTCGCCGACGCCGACCGGACCGCTCGCCGCCGACAGTGCGCCGGCGATCTCTTCGTCCGTCAGGTAGCAGCCGGGGTCGGCCGCCCAGGGATCACCGGTCATGACTTCCGCCCGGGCACGCAGCGAACCGCCACACACTTCCTTGAAGCGGCAGGTGCCGCAACGGCCTTGGAGCAGGGGCAGACGGTCCTTCAAGCCAGCCATTATGGGATTGGTGATGTCCTGCCAGATTTCGCTGAACTTGCGCTGCTTGACGTTGCCGAAGGAGCGGAACATGGAGAACTGGTCGGCATGCACCTCGCCGGTGAAGTCGATGTTGGAGATGCCCACGCCGGATGAATATCGCCCGCCGCCGTTCCAGCGCATCATGTCCAGCACCTGCTGGGCGCGCGGGCTGTTCTCGCGGAGCATGCGCAGGTACAGATACGGGCCGTCGCAATGGTTATCGACGGTGAGAACCTCGACGCGCTTGCCGCGGGCCAGGAGGTCATTGGTGCGGGTGATGATGGTGTCGACGGCCTCGCGGGCTTTGGGCGGCGTGAGGTCGAGCAACGATTTGCCGCGGCCGGACGGGCAGAGATGGTAGAAACACACGCGGTCGATTCCCTCGCGCTCGATCAGTTCGAAGAGCTTGTCGAGGTTGTCGGCCGTATGGCGGGTGAGCGTGAGGCGCAGGCCGACCTTCTGGCCGACGGCTCGGCAGTGGCGGAAGCCGGTCATGGTGCGCTCGAAGGCACCTTGCATGCCGCGAAATTCGTCGTGTACGGCCGGGATGGCGCTGTCGAGACTGACACCGATGTAGGCGAACTGTAGATCCTTGAACTTCTGGGCGATCTCCCGCGTGATCAGCGTGCCGTTGGTGGAAGCCACGACGTGCAGATCCTTGGCGCGAGCGTAGGCCGCCAGTTCGAAGATGTCCTTGCGCACCAGCGGCTCGCCGCCGGAGAAGAGCACCGCGGGGACCTTGAACTCGGCCAGGTCATCGAGCACGGCCTTGGCCTGATCGGTGGTCAGTTCGTCGGGATACGCGCAGGCCTCGGAGTCGGTGTAACAGTGGACGCACTTGAGGTTGCAGGTGCGGGTGAGGTTCCAGACGACGATCGGCCGGCGGTCTTTGGCGTTCTTGGCGACGGCCATCCGCTGGTGCGGAGGCGGGTCGATCTGGGTGATCTTCCGCCCGTAGCGATGCGGGGTGCTGGGTGTCTCGAGGCCGGAATAAAGCACGCTGATGTCGATCATGAGAGACTCCGATACATGGCACCACATCAAACCACTGCGGCGCCGAGGTGGGATTCTTCCCATGCCTCGATGTCACCGGCGAAATATTGTACGCGCACCTTCTTGTACTCGTGCGACGAGTATAACGCACCGTAACGCGTAATGCCGGTCGCCTGGGAAATCGCCCGGAGCACCCCATCGCACTGCTCCTGCGTGGGCGCGTGAACCATGGTGAACATCGAATACGGCCAGTCGGGATATGATGGCCGCTCGTAGCAGTGGGACACCGCCGAGAACGACGCGGCCGTCCGGCCGAAGGTTTCGCGCTGTCCCGCGGGCACATCCCAGACGCCCATGCCGTTGGCCGAGAAGCCCATCTCGCGATGCTTGAGAACGGCGGAGAAGCGCCGCATCCTTCTCTCGGCGATGTACCTCCTGGCTGACTCCAGGAGTTCGTCAAGGGTAACGCCGGCCTCCTGCGCCCAGCCGTCAAACGGCCGGGGCACCACGGGCAGGTTGCGTTGCATGACGCGGATCATCCGCTTGTCGACCTCGGTCACCGCGATCTGGCAGGCCGCATCCTGTTGTTCGGCCGAGAATACCGGGACGTCGGTGCGCCCCGAAATGTCCGCGCCGCCGGAAAGGTCAAGTCTCACGCCGATCTTGAAGAGCCGCAACGTGGGCATCATGCGCGTGGACTTCGAGCCCGATAAGGCGTGGAAGACCTGGAGCGTCCTCTCCAGGCCGAGCTTGCTGTTCGGCGGCACGGCGAGCGTGTACCAGAGGTTGAAGGCATTGCTGCGGCGATAGTTGTGGGAGACGCCGGGGTGCTGGTTGATGAAGGCCGCGGCCTCGTCGATGCGGTCCTCGTCGATCATGGCAGCCACCAGCGTGGACTGATAGCCCAGCGACTTGCTGTCAAAGATGGCCGAGATCTGCCGGATTACCGGACGGGGCGGGGCCTTGAGCGCTTCGATGCGGCGGAGGACTTCGTCCTCGGACACGCCGACCCGCCCGGCGATGGCGCAGAACGGCTGGGGTTCCAGGGGCACTTGCGACTGAATCTGGTCGAGGATTCGGGTGTCAATCGAATCGAGTTCACGAGCCATCGAAACTCCAGGGGCGAACGAATCAGTAGGACAGACACTCTTGTCTGTCGGGGACAAGACAGCCATTCTTGTCTGTCGAAACCATCGGGCAGCCCCGGCAACGGGGGCGATGCAGTATAGCTTCAATTTCGGTTGCGGGATGGGGTATCCTTGACGATCTTGCGTTTAGACGGTCAAATCCCGACATCTGGGTCCAGTTCCCGATTTTCACGAGGCACGCCCATGTCCATGTTTTCCCAGACCGCGGAGTACGCCCTGCGAGTGGCCGCGTATCTCGGCAGTCTCGACGGCCGGCCGGCAACCATCCGCCAGATCCATACCGCGACGCACATTCCCGAGGGATATCTCGCCAAGGTCCTGCAATCGCTCAGCCGGGCGAAGCTGATCAGGTCGCAACGGGGCCTGCACGGCGGATCGGTCCTGTCGGTCCCGCCGTCGCAACTCAGCATGTTCGACGTCATGCAGGCGGTCGCGCCGTTCCACCGGATCACCGAGTGCCCGCTCAACCTGAAGACGCACGGGGCCGTGCTCTGCCCGGTACACAAGCGGCTCGATCAGGCACTGAACATGGTCGAGCAGGTCTTCCGCAAGAGCACGATCGCCGAACTCCTGGCCGAATCGACCACCAGCAAGCCGCTGTGCGACGCGCCGCTGCCTGAGAAGCCGGCGCGCATCAGCATCCGCAGGCGGAACTGAGCGATCGTTGACGTGGATTACCTCTTCCGGCGTCCGCGCTTTGCGAGCGACTCGGCCGGAAGAAAGACGGAACGCTGCATGCCGTCCCCAGGTTTGGCGGTGTCCGACTGGGGCGGGCATCCTTTTGCACAACAGCGGCCGAGCGAGGAACTCCGGCCCCGAAACACGCGAACGACCCCCGCCAACACGGCCGCGAGGCAGCCGGCAACCAGGAGAATCACCAGAAGTTGTTGAAGCCAGGGAGGCATGTCCGGGCAATCATAGGCTCAAAGTGCCGGAACCGCGATCGACGATCGCGGCTACAGCGGAGAACCGCGATCACCGATGGCGGCTGCAACCGGAATGGAACTACTTTGCAGTCGCGGGCGAGGGAACGCTGGTGAGGGCCCGACGTCGGGATTCCATGTCCGAGAGAATGTCGTGGACCTGGCTGTCGCGGCGGCGTGCATCGCACTGGCCGCGGATCGAGGCCGGTCCGACGGGATCGCGCATGTCGCCGGAGACCACCTCGGGTTCGAGCGTGCCTTCCCTGATCTCGACGGAGCAGGTGTCGTCCGTGGGATCGCCGTAGACCATGACATTGGCGACGCCTTTGTAGACGATGATGTCATTCGCGCCCGACTCGCCCAGGACGTACCAGGTGATGGAGGCGTTGGTCGATGCCGGGTTGCGCTTGGTGCCGATCCGCTGTTTCCAGTTGGAGCGGATCTGGAAGGCCTGGCGGACGGGGGTCAGTTCCTGGGGCTTGATGGCACCCTTGCGCGGGGGTTTCTTGAACTGCCAGGCCGAGGCGTTGTCGACCATGACGATGTCGAAGTCGCCGGCTTCATTGACGGCAAAGAAGGCGTAATTGAAGACCTGGGAGAAGGCGCGGGCGCCGTCGGACGGTTCGAGCCGCACTTCGCCGCCCCGGCCGGAGGAACATCCCCCGGCGCCGAGGGCCAGCAGCAACGTCAGGAAACAGAACGATTGGATCCTCATGGGCGCAAGGATAAGAGGCGGAGGGGGAAAAGCAAAGGGCTTGGTCAATGGGTTCAGAGGTTCGAGAGTTCAAGGGTTCAAGGGTTCAAGGGTTCAAGAGTTCGATCCTCGGCCGTTCACGACAAACCCAGCACGCTCAGGCTGTCGCGTTCGACGATCCCGCGCAGAGATTCGCGCGGCACCATGGGCAGGTTGGTGCCCTGAACCGTCTGATTGAGGGAGTAGAGCGCCTCGATGCACTCGGTGGCGCCGGCGTAGGGGAAGTCGGAGCCGAAGAGAAGCTTGTCGATGACGCCGCCCTGGTACGCCGACAACAGGGCGTTGTACGCGAGCCAGGGGCGATGCAGCAGGCCGGAGATATCGGCATATACGCTGGCGTGCTTGTCGAGCAGGCAGAGCGTCTCGTCGATCCAGGGGCGGCCGAGTTGGGCGACGATCATCCGCAGCGAAGGGAACGAGCGGGCGATTTCGTCGAGCAGAAATGGCCGGGCGAATTGCATCCTGGCGCCGGGGCTGAAGGGCGCTCCGGGATGGAAGAGGATGGGCATGTTGAGCTTCTCGGCCAGTTCATAGATGCGCAGGGCGCGGGTGTCGGCCGGGTGGAAGTCCTGGCTGGGCGGGCAGAGGACCAGCCCGCGGAGGTGGAGATCGAAATGGGCGGCGACGAGTTCGTCGCGGGCGGAATCCTCGGTGGGGTCGACGGACGCGAAGCCGATGAGCTTCTCCGGGAAGCGGTTGACATATCCGGCGATGTAGCTGTTGGGAATGTGGGCGCTGGAGCAGCGGGCCTTGAACGCCAGCACGATGGTCTTGTCGACGCCGGCGGCCTGGGACCAGTGGTTGTCGGCGTCTCCAGGCGGGATCGGAAGCGTGGAGGTGGACCGGAGCATGGCGGCCGAGGGCGGCCAGACGCGCGGCTTGGCCGGGCGAGGCGACTCGCCGAGGGCGAGATGGCCGAGCTGGTCAGGGGATTGCCAGACGTGCGTGTGGCAGTCGACGATCATGGGGGCATTCTAAGTGGACGGGCGTGATTACGCCATCGCTGGCGGGAGCAATCGCGCGGCGGGTGTGAACCAATGGGTTTGAGATTTGATATTCAGATTTGAGATTTGAGATTTGAGATTTGAAATCCGGTATCTTCGGCCAAGGTCGGCCGCAGGCTCACCGATGCGCCGGGCCGTTGGACGCACGGGACGTTTTCGGAGAGAATCGGACCTGTAATCCTCCGATCGACAGCGGCGTCTCTTGGGGCGCAGCGGAGTGCAGGCGCGGCCTTGTTGTGGAGCATTCAGGATGAAGCGTTCAACTCAGTGGGCAGGTCGTTCGAGGCTGGAGCATCTGGAAGTCCGGCGGCTGCTGGCGGCGCCGGTGCTGGATGCCATCGCCGATATCACCAACGCCCCCGGCGGCAAGCCGCTGATCCTCCCGCTGACGGCGTCGGATGCGAACAACCAGGCGCTGACCTACACCATCACCAGTTCAAACCCGAACATCAAGATCGACATGCACCCCAACACGGTGTGGCTGCAACTGAATGTGGCCAGCTTCGGAACCATGACCTTCGAGCTGTTCCCGGAGATAGCTCCCAACACCGTCAAGACCATCAAGGGATTCGCCGACGCCGGGTTCTACGACGGACTGACGTTCCATCGCATCGCCAACCTCGGCACCGCGGCCGACCCGGAATTCATCGTGCAGGGAGGCGACCCCCAGGGCACCGGTTCGGGCGGGCCCGGATACACGTTCAAGGATGAGTTCAACCTCGGCGCGATGTTCACGGGCAAGGGGCAACTCGCGATGGCGAACTCCGGCTCGGACACGAACGGGTCGCAGTTCTTCATCACCCAGAATCCCACCCGCGGCCTCGATTTCAAGCACACTATCTTCGGGCAACTGGTGCGCGGCTTCGACGTCCTGAACAGTCTCACCCAGGTCCCGCGCGATTCCAGCGACAAGCCCACGACCACCGTCACCATCACCAGCGCCCAGATCATCCAGGACAAGACCGACGCGGTGGTGACACTGACCTGCCCGGCCGGCGCCAGCGGCAAAATCACCGTGCAAGTGTCGGACGGGACCAGCCAGGCGGTCCGGTCGTTCAACGTCAAGGGGATCGTCGACCAGCAGAACGAAAAGCCGTTCATGAACAACCTGCCCGAGCACATGGCGGCGGGGGCCGGCCGGGACGTTCAGATACCCTGCTATGCGACGGACTTCGAGAACGACGGCGTCGTTTTCAGCGGGCAGATTGTTTCGGGAAACGCCACCGGAACATTTGTCGGCCACACCGCGGTGATCAGCATAGACCCGGGCTACAAGGGAGTGGTCCAGGTGAAGCTGAGCGTCGCGGGCAAGAGCGCGGCGCAGGCGGCCAACCCGGATTCGGAGACGGTGAATATCGCGGTGGGCGACTATCCGGCCGCGAACGTGAAGGGCCTCGCCCTGACGGCGGGCGATAACACGAATCAGACGAACGTGGTGGTGGCGACGTTCCGAGACACGGCGAAGACCGGCGCGACAAAGGACTGGACGGCGCAGATCCGCTGGGGCGACGGACAGACATCGAGCGGCACGATCGTCAAGAACGCCAACGGCACCTTCAGCGTCAAGGGAACACACCTGTACAAGCGGAGGGGCGTCCGGAACTACGCCGTGACGCTCACCGACACCCTGGGCGCCTTCGCGGAGGCCGACGGCACCTTCACGGTCGTCGACGCCCCCCTGCACGCCACGCCGGGGCTCGTCGTGGGCTACGCCGGCACCGCACTGACCGCCGTGACCATGGCGACCTTCACCGACGGGGACACCACCTCCGTTCTCTCGGATTTCACCGCGGACATCGACTGGGGCGACGGCTCGGCCCACTCGGCCGGCACCGTGGCTTCGGCCACCGGCGGCGGATACACCGTCACCGGCACGCACACCTACGCGACGGCGGGCAGCTTTCCGGCCAAGGTCACGATCACCGACGCGCACGGAGCGACGACCAACACCACGGTCAACATCAGCATTGCGCGCTCGACACTGGTGGTGAACCTGGGCTCGGCGGCGTCGAGTCCCGAAGGCCAGACCTTCACCCGCGACGCTTCCTTTACAGACGACGTCGGCACAAGCTGGACCGCCAAGGTCGACTACGGCGACGGCGCCGGTTTCCAGGACCTGACGCTGAACGGCAAGAATTTCACGCTGAGCCACCTCTACAAGGACAGCGGCTCGCACACGCTGACGGTCGTCGTGACCGACCAGAACGGGCAGACGGGCAACGCCCAGATCCCCATGACCATTACCAGTGTCGCGCCGGTGGTGGGCCCGGTCGGGGGCGATTCGGTGGTGGTCAGACAGCAGTTCGCAAACGTCACCTTCTCGGCAACGGACATCTCGCCGGCCGCCACCAAGGCAGGGATCAAATTCGACATCGACTGGGGCGACGGAACGACCCACGGCAGCTACACCAGTCCCGCGACATCGGCCACCCACGCCTACACCACCACCGGGTCGTTCACCATCAAAGTCACCGCCACCGACAAGGACCTCACGCCGGCGGGTTCGAACACCAGGACAATCGAGGTCAAGGACATGCAGTTGGCGCCGGATCCGGCCGACAACACCAAGCAGGCGCTGTTCGTGGGCGGCACGAACAACGGCGACGTGATCGACATCAACCCGACCGCGGACGGCAAGGTGCAGGTGTTGATGTCGGGCGCGATTCAGCACGCCCCGTTCAACCCGACCGGGCGCATCATCGTCTACGGCGGCGCGGGCAACGACAAGATCACGGTGAGTCCGTCGATCACGCGGGCTTGCGAAATCCACGGCGGCGACGGCAACGACACCATCATGGGCGGAGGCGGCAACAGCATCCTCATGGGCGAGGGCGGCAACGACTCGATCGTCGGCGGGGCCGGCCGCGACATCATCATCGGCGGCGCCGGCTCCGACACGCTCTCGGGCGGCCCCCGCGACGACATCCTCATCGGCGGCACCACGCAATTCGACCAGGACTCGGTCAAACTCGCCCGCATCCAGGCGGAATGGTCGCGCACGGACCAGACCTACGCCCAGCGCGTGGCGCACATCATGGGCCCGACGGCCGGGCTCAACACCGGCGTCTTCCTGAACAAGAACACCGTCTTCAACGATTACAGCAAGAACACGCTCACCGGCGGTGCCGGCGACGACCTCTTCTTCGCCAGCACCGTCTCGGGCTTCGCCGACAAGGTCACGGACAAGACGTCGAAGGAAACGCTCGTGGCGCTGTGATGGCCGGGAGCATGGATTTGCCGATAATGCCCGTATGCCTTCCCGGACACGCGCCATCCGCGTCTGTTTCGTCACCGGCACCCGCGCCGAGTTCGGACTGATGAAGCCCGTCCTCGAGGCGATCCAGCGACGCCGCGGGCTGAGACTGCAGATCCTGGCCACGGGCATGCATCTCGATCGCCGGCACGGGTATACGTTGCGGCAGATCCGCGCGGATGGTTTCGTCGTCGATGCAACCGTGCCCTGGCCCACGGCCGCGGGAATCGGCCAGGCAACCGGGCGGGCCATCGCCGGACTGGCGGCCGCGTATGGGAAGCTCCGTCCGGATGTCGTGCTCGTCGTGGGGGATCGGGTTGAGGCATTTGCCGCCGCCACCGCCGCGCATCTGTCGCATCGCCTCGTGGCCCATGTCCACGGCGGCGACCGGGCCGCGGGGCAGGTGGATGATTCGTTGCGACACGCCATCACCAAACTCTCTCACATCCACTTCTGCGCCACGGCGGCGAGCGCCCGGCGGGTGCTGCGTCTCGGCGAAGACTCGCAGTGGGTGTTCAACGTCGGCTCGCCTGCCGCCGACGGGATCGTGGAGCAGGCCGCCGCCCCGGAAGAGATCGTCCAGCGATATCCGGACCTCGAACCCGGCCGGTATCTGCTGCTCCTGCTTCATCCTGCCGTGCCCGATGCGGCGGTCGAGCGCCGGCGGGCGGAACTGGTTCTGTCCGCCTGCCGCATGACGGGCGCCCGCAGGATCGTCATCATCTATCCCAACAACGATCCGGGCGCCAAAGGGATCATCTCCGCCTGGGAGCGCCACCGGCGCGAGGCCGATCTCGTCATCGAGAAGAGCGTTCCGCGGGGCGTGTTTCTCGGACTCATGCGTGACGCCGCCGCGCTGGCCGGCAACAGTTCCTCCGGCATCATCGAGGCCGCCAGTTTTGGCACGCCGGTCGTGGACATCGGTCCGCGGCAGTCCGGCCGGGAATGCAGCAGGAATGTGCTGCGCTGCGCATATGACTTCGCCGGGATATCGGGCGTTCTCGGACGCATCTGGAATTGCGGATGTCCCCGGCGCTGCCGCTGCCGGAACGTCTATGCGCAGGGCGGGGCGGGCGCGCGGATGGCCGATGTTCTCGCGTCGCTGGCACAGCGGACGCCCGTGCGGTTAAAGCTGATCGGCTACTAACGTCTTGCGCCGTGACGGACGATAGTAACGGGTGGAGAATCGTCCGAAAACGCAATCACCGGTTGTTCCCGGAAGGATCGCTATATGCCCGCTGCCCTCACACCCGCGCAGGTCCCGGCCAAAGAGTTGGTCAAGCGAATCAACAGCATCGGCACGCTGCCCGAGGTCACGGCGAGGATCATCGCCACCGTTGAGGATCCGACCAGTTCCTCCGCCGACCTTCACAAGCTGGTATCGCATGACCCGGCGCTGGTCACGCGCATCCTCAAGGTCGTCAACTCCGCCTTCTACGGCCTGCCGGGACAGATTGCCTCGATCAACCGCGCCATAGTTCTGCTGGGTCTCAACGCCGTGAAGAACATCGCCGTCGCCGCCAGCCTCGGCCAGCTCTTCCGCGGCATGAAACTGTGCGAGGAATTCACGGCGCGCGACCTCTGGACGCATTGCGTGGGCGTGGCGGTCGCCGCATCCGATCTCGCCCGGGGCATGCACATTCCGCTGGTCGATGAAGCGTTTCTGGCCGGCATGGTCCACGATGTCGGCCTGCTCGTCTCGCTCCAACTGATGCCCGACCAACTGCGTCAGACTTGCAGCCAGGCCCGCACGTCGACGTCGTCGTTCTGCGACATCGAGCAGGAGATCATGGGCGTCGACCATACGCAGCTCGGCCAGGCGCTGTGCGAGCTGTGGAAGTTCCCGCGGACCTGCCAACTGGTGGCCGCCTACCACCATCGGCCTTCGGCAATGCCGGCGGATTCCCGATTGCTGGTGACGATCGTGGCGGTTGCCGACGTGATGTGCTGCACGGAGAAACAGGGCTTCAACCTGACCGCGCTCAATCAATCGATGGGCCAGATCGACTACGCGTCCGTGGGATTGAGCGACACGATGATCGCCCAGACGCGCGAGCGGCTCCCCGAGCTCATGAAGAACGCCTCGGTCTTTTTGTAGCCGCGATCGCTGATCGCGGTTCCCCCGTTGATCGCGGTTCTCCTGGCCGCGACGACCCATCGCGGCTACAACATCCCCCCTATTCTCTTTGCCGGGCGCTGTCGCTAGAATTCGCCCCTTTCCAAGAGGCAAGGTGCTCATGAGTCTAGCGCAAATCGATCCGAGAATTGCAGAACTGATCGCCGCGGAGCAGTGCCGGCAGGCCAGCACGCTGGAATTGATCGCCAGCGAGAACCACGTCTCCACGGCGGTCATGGAGGCGGCCGGCAGTTGTCTCACCAATAAATACGCCGAAGGCTATCCCGGCGCACGCTATTACGGCGGCTGCGGCAATTACGACCAGATTGAGACCATCGCCATCGACCGCGCCAAGCAGTTGTTCGGCTGCCAGTTCGCCAACGTGCAGCCGCACTCGGGCGCCAACGCCAACCTGGCCGCCTTCATGGCCATGATGCAGCCGGGCGACCACTACCTGTCGCTGGTGCTCTCCTCCGGCGGACACCTGTCGCACGGCATGAAGCTCAACACCTCGGCCATCTTCTACAAACCCGATCACTACGAGCTTGACCCGAAGACCGAGACCATCGACTTTGACTCGGTCCGCCGCAAGGCCCACGAGATCAAGCCGAAGATGATCCTCTGCGGCTACTCGGCCTATCCCCGGATATTGGACTTCAAGAAATTCCGCGAGATTTGCGACGAAGTCGGGGCCCTGCTGTTCGCCGATATCGCCCACATCGCCGGCCTCGTGGCGACGGGCGTGCATCCCTCGCCGTTCCCGCATGCCCACGTCGTTTCAACAACGACACACAAGACCCTGCGCGGCCCCCGCGGCGGGTTGCTCCTGACCAACGACGAGGCCCTGTCCAAGGCGATCAATCGCAGTGTCTTCCCCGGCAGCCAGGGCGGCCCGCTGATGCACATTGTCGCCGCCAAGGCTGTGGCTTTCGGCGAAGCCCTCAAGCCGGAGTTCAAGACTTACTGCCAGCAGATCGTGAAGAATGCGCAGGCGTTGGCGGCCGCTTTGCAGAAGAAGGGCTATCGCCTGCAATCCGGAGGCACGGACAACCACCTGATGCTGGTGGACTTGCGGGCCCGCAACGAAGCCTTCACCGGCGCGGATGCCGAAAAGGCGATGGAAGCGGCCGGCATGATCGCCAACAAGAACGCCATCTACAACGACCCCCGGCCGCCGAAACTGACGAGCGGAGTGCGGCTGGGAACGCCTGCCATCACCACGCGTGGCCTGAAGGAAGCGGACATGGCGACGGTGGCGGAATTGCTTGACCGGGCGTTGATGGGAAAGGATTCTCCTGAGACACTGGCGAAGATTCGCGCGGAAGTGGCCGAATTCTGTACGCGATTCCCAATGCCGCATTGAATGCAGAATGCGGAATGCTTGAATGCCGAATGCGGAATAGAGCATTCCAGACGGGCGAAAGAGGCCGAAGGATATCCACTTGGGTTATGAGCGGGCACATGATCTTCGAGCGCGAACGAAGCAATTCGCCCTTTCGATCATCAAACTGTGTCGCGGGATTCCGCAACGGTACGAAGGGATGGTCTTGTCCCGACAATTGCTTCGCTCCGGGACATCCGTAGGTGCTCAGTATCGAGAAGCTTGTCGGGCTCGCTCCTCGGCTGAATTCATCAGCAAGGTGGAGCAGGCATTGCAGGAATTGGAGGAGAGTGCGTACTGGATCGAACTGCTACTTGAGAGTAATACGCTGAAAGCCGATGTGGCGACTCCGTTACTCGCGGAGATTGACGAACTGTCCAGGATTTTTGTGGCCTCGGTGCGGACTGCCCGGAACAGGGATTGAATCGCATCTTCATCCATTCCGCATTCCGCATT
>JBIOJL010000149.1:0-12931 GCA_044450885.1 Tepidisphaerales bacterium | reverse complement strand
TGGCCCTACTGGAGACGTCTGTGGTGCGGATTTTGGGCATTTGGTGCTGATGGCCAGCGGGGACGCTGGCCCTACTTGGATTTCGATGATGAGGTGGGTGTGGGGTTGGCGCGGGGTCGTGGCCGGGACGACGGTGAGTTGGCCGGTCATGCCGAGGTGGATGCCGAGGGTGGCGCCGGTGTCGAGACGGATGAGAATGCGCTTGGCGCGGCGGTCGATGCTGGTGACGGTTCGGCCGCGGATGGCGGCGGCAAAGGGGGCGTGGGTGCGGGTGATGATGTCGGGGCGGAGGAGTTCGACGCGGCCGATTCTGGCGCCAACCAGGCGCGGCCGGAGCATGCGGACGACGGTTTCGACCTCGGGTAATTCGGGCATGAAACTTTCCCGGCAAAGGCGCATCCTAAAGGCTGTAGTCCATCGCGGTCGAAGTGGCGGCGCAGGCTTCCAGCCTGCCTCTGGGTCGTCGCAGGCTGGAAGCCTGCACCACAACTGCCACGGAATCGCGGCCGCGATGTAGTACGGACGTTACTATACGGCCCCCGTTCCGCTCAGACCATCGTCTGTGACTGGGGTATTACGCTCAAGGAGAACGCATGGAGTCAAAAATCGGAATCGCCCAGCCCGAAAACGTCGACCTTGCCCAGGAGGAACTGGCCGCCATCGCCAAGCTGCAGCAGGCATACCACAACATGAAGGCCGAGCTGGGGAAGGTGATTGTCGGCCAGGAAGCGGTCATCGACGAATTGCTCATCGCGCTGTTCTGCAAGGGGCACGCGTTGCTGGTGGGCGTGCCGGGGCTGGCCAAGACGCTGATGATCTCCACGCTGTCCAAGACGTTGGGGTTGTCGTTCAATCGCATCCAGTTCACGCCGGACCTGATGCCGTCGGACATCACGGGGACCGAGGTGTTCGAGGAAGACAAGGCCACGGGGGCGCGCAACATGCGGTTCGTGCGCGGGCCGGTTTTTGCGAACGTGATTCTGGCCGACGAAATCAACCGCACGCCGCCCAAGACGCAGGCGGCGTTGCTCGAAGCGATGCAGGAGCACCAGGTGACGGCCGGCGGCAAGCTGCATCGGCTGCCGCAGCCGTTCTTCGTGCTGGCGACGCAGAACCCGATCGAACAGGAAGGCACGTATCCGCTGCCCGAGGCGCAGCTCGACCGGTTCATGTTCAACATCTTCGTCGGCTATCCGAGCGAAGAGGAAGAGTTCCAGATCGTCCGCCTGACGACGCAGTCGCGGGTGATCGACTTGCAGCACATCCTCAGCGGCGATGAAGTGCTGGCGCTGCAGGAGATCGTCCGCAAGGTGCCGGTGGCCGACCATGTGATACGGTATGCGCTGCAGTTCACGCGCCTGACGCGCCGCACGGAAGGCGGTTGCCCGGATTTCGTGAACGAGTTCATCGCCTGGGGCGCCGGGCCGCGAGCGAGCCAGTATTTGATCCTGGCCGGCAAGGCGCGGGCGCTGCTCAAGGGGCGCTACCACGTGAGCACCGAGGACATCCGGCAGGTGGCGCTGCCGGTGCTGCGGCATCGCATCGTGACCAACTTCAACGCCGAGGCCGAGGGGATCAAGAGCGACGACATCGTGAGGAAGCTGATCGCACACATCCCGCGGCAGCAGTATGAGGAACTGGATCGGAACATTGCCAGGGTGATCAAGGATGATGCGGTGAAGACGGCGTAGGGCTTTGACTGTGCATCTCCTATGATTATCAGGAGGTCCATGTTATGAGCACAACAGATCTAATCCACGACCGCGGCCGCGGCCCGGAGATTGTCGGCACAAGAATCACCGTGTATGACGTGCTGGACTATCACACGCATGGCGACCACCCTTCGTTGATCGCATACTGGCTTGGAGTACGACCCGACCAGATCGAAGCCGCCATCGAATATATCAACGGGCATCGAGAGGACGTCATGCGGGAATACCAGAAGATGCTTGACCGCGAAGCGAAAGGTAATCCACCCGAGATTCGCGCCAAGCTTGAGGAATCGCATCGACGATTGCAGGAATTCATGAAGAGCCGCGGCCTGCAGCCGCGCGGGGAGGCCCTAAGTGCCGGGAATCCTCGCTGATGCCAACGTAACTCGCCATGTGTGGCAATTGCTGATCGGGATCAGTGGTCCGGAGTGGCGAGAGGTGCTGAATTACATAGGCTTTTCCGCGTACTCGTTCCGCACGTTGGGCCTGCCACCCGATATGCCGGATGACGCACTCTGGCGACTGTGCCAAGACAAGGAACTGGTACTCGTGACCGCTAACCGCAACGCCGATGGGCCGAACTCACTGGAAGCTGTCATTCGCGCGGAGTCGCGCCAGGATAGCCTGCCTGTGTTTACCATTGCGGACGCCGATCGCGTGTTGGAGGATTGGGAGTACCGGGATCGCGTGGCCTATAAAATGGCAGACTACTTGTTCGACATAGACCGCTATCGAGGCTCCGGCCGGATTTACCTTCCGTAGAACTCAACCCTATGTCCACCATCCCCCAGGAAATCGACTACCGAAAATACCTCGACCCGCGGACCCTCGCGCGGATCAGCTCGCTCGACCTGCGGGCCCGGCTGATCGTGGAAGGTCTGATGACGGGCATGCATCGCTCGCCCTATCAGGGCATCTCGGTCGAGTTCGCACAGCACCGGCCGTACGTGCAGGGCGACGACATCCGCCACGTGGACTGGAAGGTCTACGCCAAGACGGACAAAATCTATCTCAAGCAGTACCTGGAGGAGACCAACCTGCACCTCATCAGCGTCGTGGATGCTTCGGAGTCGATGGCCTACGGGACCGTCGGCGACAACGGCGCTCCCTGGACCAAGTTCGATCACGCCACCGCCATCGCCGCCTCGCTGTGCTACATGGCGATCCAGCAGCAGGACTCGGTCGGCCTGGCCATCTTCGACGAGGATCTCAAGAAATATCACAAACCGTCGAACTCGCCCGGGCAGTGGAAGCTCATCACGCGCGAGCTGACGCTGGAGCCGCGACTGCGGAAGACCGACACCGGCCGGATTCTCGACCAGTTGGCCGAGAAGCTCACGCATCGCAGCCTGATCGTGATTCTCTCCGACTTCTTCGATGACATCGAGAGCATCAAGATGGGTCTGCGACATTTGCGATACAAGAAACACGAAGTGATGGTGTTCCAGATACTCGACCCGATGGAGATCCAGTTCCCGTTCGAGGACGTGACGCTTTTCAAGGGTTTGGAACAACTCGGCGAGTTGCTGACCGAGCCGCGGGCCCTGCGCGACGGCTACCTCGAACAACTGCGGCTGGCGACCGAAGGATTGAAGAAGATCTGCCGCGGAATGCACGTGGACTTCGTCCGGATGAACACAGGAGAATCGCTGGATGTGACGCTCAGCGGGTTCCTCGCGACCCGCGCGGCGACGATTAAATAGATTTGCGATTTGCGATTGCCGATTTGCGATTGAATGCGCGTACCAATCGCAAATCGGCAGGCGAAAGTCGAAAATAGGAACGACAGATGCTTTTCGATACGCTCGCAACCTTCGTCCGGCCGCTGGCGCCTGCCTGGGCCATCACCCCTGGTTTCTTCTGGGCCGGGCTGCTGCTCGTTTCTGTTCCCATCATCATCCACATCCTCAACCGCCGGCGCTACAAGATCGTCAAGTGGGCGGCCATGGAATACCTGCTCCAGGCCATGCGGAAGAACCGCCGCCGGATCCAGTTTGAACAACTGCTCCTGCTCGCCATCCGCTGCATCCTTCTGGCGCTCCTGGGACTTGCTCTGGCCCGGCCGATGGGATGTGCCGACAGCACGATCGCCGCGCTGGCCGGGCAGAAATCCGGACTGCACATTTTTGTCATCGACAACTCCTACTCCATGTTGTATGAATCGGGCGTGGAGGCGGGAAAGACGCACCTCGACCGCGCCAAGACCATCGCCCGCCGCTACATCGAACGCCTCGCTCCCGGCAGCGAATCCGTGGCCGTCATCCTCGCCTCCAAGTCGCCGGTGGCCGGTCCGAGCACGCGGCCAACTGGTGCTGCTTCACCTGACACGTTTGTGGTACTGCGTCCGAGTTTCGACCTTCGCGGGGCGGCCGACGCCGTCGACCGTATCGACCAGTCTTTCCTTGCCACGGACGTTGTCGGTGCTCTGCAGGCGGCCGTGCAGCTTGCCCGTGACGACAAGAAGCAGCCGCAGAAGTTCCTCTACATCCTGTCGGACGACACTCGCTCCGCCTGGGACCGGCCCGAGTTGGCCGAGTCGCTCAAGCAGCTTGGACCCGCGCTCGCCTCCGCCTTCGAGAAGCGGATCCGCCTGCACGACCTTGGCCGGCCCGATCAGTGGAACCTGGCCATCCTCGACGTCCGCCCGGATTCGGGCCTGGTCACTCCCACTTTCCACACCGACTTCCTGGCCGACGTCAAGGGCTTCGGCGGCAACGCAGAGACGCTGGTGCAATGGAAGTGGGACGACAAGCAACTCGCCGAAACCGCCCGTATCCGCCCCGACGCCAGTTCCGCGCCCGTCCGGCAGACCAAGGTCGAGATTGGCGAAGGCGGGCCGCACGTGCTCTCGGCCACGCTCACCGCCGACGACAAGGTCCGCGTCGACAACACCCGCTACCGGGTCGTGGAAGTCGCGGCCGCCATGCGCGTGCTCATCGTGGAGGGTTCCCGCGGCACGGGCGCACTTTCGGGTTCGGGCGCCTATCTCGAACTCTCCCTCGCCCCGCGCAAGGAGATCGACGCGGCCGGCAAGATCCGCTCCTCTACATACGTTGTCCCGGAGGTCATCCCCGACCTGGAATTCTCCAGCAAAGTCCTCACCGACTACCGCGCTGTCATCCTGACGTCGGTGCCGTCGCTCACCAACGCCCAGGCAGACCAACTGGCCCGTTTTGTCAATGGTGGCGGCACGCTCATGCTCTTCATGGGCGACCAGGTGAACGCCGATCTTTACAACTCGGTGCTGCTGCCGCGCAAGCTCATGCCCGGCCGGCTCATCACCCGCAAGACCGTCCCGGCCGACGGCAAGGCATACACGTTCGACTTCGACCCCAACGGCCCGCTTCACCCCGCGCTCTCCATCTTCAGAGGCGAACCCAAGACCGGCCTGGACACCGCCCAGATCTTCACCTACTACCAGGCCGAGGCCCCGGCCGACACGGTGGTTCTCCGCTACGCCAGCGACGCCAAGGCCACGCCGGCCGACCCGGCCATCACGCTCCACACGCTCGGCGAAGGCCACGTCGTCTTCTTTTCCTCCACCGCCAACTCCGACTGGAACGCGCTGCCCCAGAAGCCATCCTACATTCCGCTGATCCACGAACTGCTCGCCAACTCAGTCGACCTCGGCGACAAATGGATGAACCTCACCTGCGGCCAGTCCGTCGAGATCCCCTCGACGCTGAAGATCACCGGCACCCCGGCCCTGCTCAATCCCGCGCGCAAGCCGGTTCCCGTCGACCCGATCACGCTTGCCAGCGGCGCCGTTGTGTATCGCAGCAAGCCACTCGACAAGCCCGGCCTCTATCAACTCAACCTGGGCAATCGGACGGTTCCCGTTGCGGTCAACGTCCCCTCCGAGGAGGCCGACCTTCGCACGATTCCCGCCCAGGCCGTGGCCAAAGCTCTGGGCGGCATCGATCTGCAACTTCTGGGGGCTGCTTCTCCGGAAGGCGGCTCCGCGCTGGATGACTCGACCGATTTCGGCTGGACGCTGATGTTCCTGGTTCTTTTGCTCGCGGGGACCGAGTGTTTCCTCGCCATGCATTTCGGGCATCACCGCAAACCCACGACCGCGACAAATGTTGTCGCAGAAGCGAAAGCAGCGTAGCCATGTGCATCGAGCGTGCCCATACTTCCGGGAACCGCATCTGGCCGTCCAAGACCTCGTGGCACGGGCGTCTCGCCCGTGGTGTCGGTACTCCGACACATGCTCGCGCGTCGTTGAAACAGCGATTGAGATCGGCCGAGCGAGCCATCGCTGCCGGACGTGTCACGCCGGTTGAGAGGCTCAAACGGAAGTAGTAACTCTGTTGGAACCGTAACACATGCAACGTCTCTGGGAAATAATCCTCGGACTCGACAAGGGCTTCCTCGGCAAGGAGGGAGAGTTCTCCCTCCAGTTCAATCCGCGCTGGCCGTTTCAGGATGCCATCGGCGCCTCCGTGTGGAACCTCGTGCTGATCCTGCTGGCCGCCGTTCTCGTGTTTCAGGTTTATCGTCGCGAGGGACGCGCGCGGTGGGCGCGCATCCTGCTTGGCGTGCTGCGGGCCGCCCTGCTGGCGTTCCTGATCGCGCTGCTGAACCGTCCATCGCTCACGCTCACCCAGACGCGGAGCGAGCCATCGTATCTCGCCTTCGTCCTCGACGATTCCATCTCCATGCAGGTGCGCGACGCGGGCATCACCGACGACAACCAGGGAACCGCCCGCTTCGACGCGGCGATCAAGCTGCTCTCGGATGACAACCAGCAATTCCTCCGCAACCTTGCGGGCAAGCACATCCTCAAGTTCTATACGTTCGATCGCGATGCCCAGCCTGTCGCCACACTTGCTCCCGGCGACCTTGCCGCCGGCGTTGCTGCAACGACGGCCCCGACATCGCAGCCTTCGAAGTTCGACCAGACTCTGGCCGATCTCAAGCCGACCGGGCAGTCGACGCAGATCCTCGCCTCGCTGCGCACGGTATTGCAGGATCTCCAGGGCAAGCGCGTCGCCGGCGTGGTGCTGCTGACCGATGGCCGGTCTTCGCCTCCTGAAACTGTCGGCGACAACATCAAGACCATCCAGAACTTCGGCATCCACATCTACCCCGTCGCCGTCGGTTCCGACAAACCCGCCCGCAACCTGGCCATCGACAGCATCGACTTGCAGGAAGCCGCCTTTGCCAAGGACATCGTGGCCGCCCGCGTCAAGCTCCGCTCGTCCGGTTTCCCCAAGGGCCATACCGCCCGCGTTCTGCTCAAGAACAAAGCCACCGGCCAGCCCTTGCAGAAGTCGGATGGCAAACCGGCGGAAGTCACCGTCACGCTGGACGGCTCGGGTTCGCAGGACGTCGAGGTCATCTTCAAGCCGACCGAAGTCGGCACGCTCCAGCTTCTGGCCGAGGTCAACAGGGAGCCGGGCGAAGTGGACTACGAAGACAACACCTTCCCCGCCCAGATCGCCGTGCTCGACGCCAAGATCACACTCCTCTACGTCGACGGCTATCCGCGCTGGGAATACCGCTACCTCAAGAACGAGATGATCCGCGACAAGACCGTGGAGATCTCCTGCCTGCTGCTGTCGGCCGACACGGGCTTCGCGCAGGAAGGCAACAAGCCGATCACCCGCTTCCCGGAGAATCTGTCGGAAATGCTGGCCTACGACGTCGTCCTCTTCGGCGACGTCGATCCGCGCAACTTCACGGATGCGCAGCTCCAGCTCGTCAACGACTTCGTCGTCAAGAAGAACGGCGGTTTCGGCATGGTGGCCGGCCCGCGCTGGTCGCCCTATGCCTTCCGCAATACCCCCATCGAGGCCATCCTTCCCATCTCCATCGCCCGCACCGCGCCCGATGATTCGGCCGCCCTGACCGTCGGCTGGCGGCCGGTTCTGACCAAGGACGGGGAGCAATCCACAATCTTCCGCTTCTTTGAAGACAAGGAGCGCAACACCAAGTTTATCAAGGAAGAACTCCAGCCCGTCTTCTGGTACTGCCGGGGCATCACCGCCAAGCCCGGCGTCGGCGAAGTCTATGCCGAGCACCCGAACGATCTCGGTCCCGATGCCCGCAAGGCTCCGATCCTGGTCCTGGGCCGCTTCGGCGGCGGGCGCACGTTGTTTTCCGCCATCGACGACTCCTGGCGCTGGCGCTTTTACACCGGCGAAGCCATTTTCGACACCTACTGGGTGCAGCAACTCCGCTACCTCGCCCGCGCCCGCAAGCTCGGCCAGCGGCAGTTCACGTTGGCGGTCATGCGGCCATCCTATGAGTTGGGCGAGCAGACCCAGGTCAGTCTCCGCCTGCTCGATCCCGATCTGCAGAAGCAACTTCCCGACCAGTTGAGCGTCACACTGGTACAGAAGAACGCGGACGGCTCGGAACAAGCCGTCCGCCAGGAGACCCTCCAGAAGCAGGAGGGCCAGACCGACCTGTACATCGCCTCCTGGACCGCCGACAAGGTCGGGCAGTTTGTCGCCCGCGTCGCCGCCCTGGCCAACCATGGCGAAGCGGCCGACATCCCCGTGGTCGTCAAGGTGCCGAGGCTGGAACTGGTGCAACCCGATGTGGACCGTGTCACCATCCTCTCGAAGCTCCGCGACCGGGCCCAGAATCCCGGCGATGCGGTGGATTTCGACAAGCTCGTGCTGGCCGATGTTACGGATATTCCCACGGTTCGCGCCGAGCTGGCTAAAATACCGAGTGTCGCGATGGACGTGCCCGTGTTCGCCAGCCAGCTCCTCTGGAACGCCCCGCTGGCGATGGTGCTGTTCGTGCTACTTATCACTCTGGAATGGGTGATACGTAAAGGATTCGGGATGTTGTAGGCTGGTTCTTTGTTCTTGGTTGTTTGTTCTTTGATGCGCCAAAGAACAAAGAACCAAGAACAAAGAACAAATAGCGAGGTCGATATGTCTCAACTCACCTCCAATTCAAGTTCGCAGATTCTGGGCGCCATCGCCGGGGTTCGGCGGAAGGCCCGCGCCTTCAGTGTGCTCCATGGCATTGGCATCGTCTTGGCCAGCGCTGTCGGGCTGCTGCTGGCAGTGGTGCTGCTGGACTACATCCTCAATCTTCCGGTCGTGCCGCGGCTGGTCTTCGTCGCGGCGTCGGCCGGGGCAGTGGGCGTTCTCGCCTGGCGCCGGGTGGGCAAGCCAATTGCCGCCCGCCTTTCCCTGGGCGATGTGGCCGGCCACCTGGAAAACGCCTTTCCCGAATTCGACGACCGGCTCCGCAGCACGGTTGACTTCGTCAACAGCGATGTCCCCGGCTCGTCTACGATGAAGGACCACACCATCCTCGAGGCCCAACGTCTGGCTCTGCGGGTCGATCTGTCGCGGGCGCTGCTGCGCAAGCCCGTGCTCCTCTCCCTGGGCATGGCCTTGGCCGCGATCGCGATTGCCGCAACGCTCACTTATTCGTTCCGGGATCTCGCCAGTATTGCGGTCCCACGGCTGCTCGGCGGCAACCCCGCCTGGCCCAAACGATGCCAGATCGAAACCATCGGGCAACTTCCCTCAAAAGTCGCGGCCGGCCAGCGGCTTGACCTGCGCCTGCGCATGCTCAAGGGATACCGCCAGGGCCAGAAGGCCGTGGCGTACGTTCGCTACGACGATGGCCCGGCCATGCAGGTGCCCATGACCTCGAACGGTGACAGCACCTATTCCGCGGCCATCGACGCCCGTGCGCGTCAGAAACTGACGGTCTGGATGAAAGCCGGCGACGACCAGACCGAACCGCACAATATTACCGTCGTCGAACGCCTCGCGATCCAGTCTGTAGTGGCGAAGATCACTCCGCCTGCCTACGCCAAACAGGAAGCTGGCTCGGCCAACCTCACCGAATCCCAGGCGACCGTTGTCTACGGCTCGAGCATCGAGCTGTCCATCGCCTTCAACAAGCCCCTCGCCGCCGAGAAGCCGGTCGAGCTCGAGTCCGTGAAACCCGACCAGCCTCTGCCCAACGTCGATTGGGCCCGTGCCAACCCCACGTCCCCGATCGGCAAGTTCGTGGCCCTCAATTCCATCCGCTTCCGCGTGAGCGCCGAGGACACGGACCACTTCAAGAACACCGGCCTCGAGGACTTCGAGATCTTCGTCCGCCCGGACCAGCTTCCCTCCGTCGTCATCGAGAATCCGCGCGGTCCCGAAGACCGCACCGCCGTCGCAACGGTCCCGCTGGAAGTGATGGCCGAGGACGACTTCGGCATCACCAGCTTGACGCTGGTTGTCGATCGCATCAACGACAAGAAACACTGGGAGATTCCGCTGGCGAACTGGCAGCAGGTTGAGTCGGCCGGCGATCGGCACCGCTATCGCCTGCGCTATGCATGGGAACTCCCGCAGCTCAAGGATGCCAACCTCCAGGCCGGCGAAGTGCTGGAGTATTTCGTCAAGGTCACCGACAACTACGACTACAACGGCACGAAGCACGAGGCTGTGGCTTCGGGCAAGCTCAAGATCAACATCATCTCCCAGGAAGCGCTGGCGCAACAGATCATCGACGCCATGCGCGTCGTTGCCGACCGCACCCGCGCCACGCAGAACACCGAGAACCGGCAGATTCAGGAGACCGGCAACCTCCGCAAGGACACCGAGCAGAAACCCCGGCTCGACCCCGGCGACCGCACCGCGCTGTCGCGCCTGGCCGAGCAGCAGTCCAACCTCGCCGCCCAGACCAAGCAGATGGCCAACCGCGTCGACGACCTCGAGCGGCGCATGAACGAGAACAAGTCCGACAACAAGGAACTCAAGGACATCGCCAGGGACGTCAAGCAGTTGCTGAACGACACGGCCGAGAACCCGATGAACCAGGCGGCCCAGAAGCTTAATGAGGCCGCCCAGAAGGCCGACACCCAGACCGGCAAGAACGACAAACAGAACAAGGATGCCACGGATCAGCGCAACGGTGCCATGCAGAAATCCGAGGCCAAGGAGAAGGAAGCCTCGGAGCAGCTTGGCAAGGCCATCGAGCGCATGAACAATCTCGGCTCCTTCGAGCAGATGCTGAACAAGGTGCGCGAGGCCCTGGCCAACCAGGAGAAGCTGTCGAAGCAGACGTCCGATTCCGGAAGGGACATGATCGGCAAGAAACCCGAGGAGTTGACCGCCGACCAGAAGAAGAAACTGGAGGACATCGCCAAGGAACAGCAGAACCAGTCCAAGAACACCGAGAAGCTGGCGCAGGAACTGGACAAGATGTCCAAGCAGAGCCAGAAATCCGACCCGTCCGGGTCGGAAGCCATGAAGCAGGCCGCCCAGACCGCCCAGCAGCAGCAGGTCTCCCAGAACCAGCAACAGGCGGCCCAGTCCGCCCAGCAGAACCAGCAGGCCAATGCCCAGGCCAAGCAGAAGCAGGCCGAACTGGGCCTGCGCATGATGCTCGACACCATGCGCGAGGCCGAGCGCCGCAAGCTCGAACAACTCGCCCGCGACCTGGCCAAGCTGGAACAGCTCATCGCCGAACTCGTCCGCCGTCAGGCCGGCCACAACGTGGACAACCTGCGCATCCAGGACAACCCCGCCGCCCTCAAGCTCATGACCGACGAGCTGCTGCAGAAGGCCGAGATTCTCCGCGACAAGCTCGCCAACAAGCCCACCGGCGAGCAGCTCAAGGATTTCCAGGCCAACACCGAGCGACGCACCCGCGACTACACCAAGACGGCCGAGGAAATGCAGACCGGCGGCGCTGAGATCGCGGCACTGCTGTCCAAGGCCGCCGGCTTCATGGAGCGGGCCGTCGCCCTGATCCGCGATGCCACCCTGGCGGAGGCCTTCGATCCCAGCCAGTCCAAGGCGCTCTCCACGCTGGAGGAGGCCCGCAAGCGCACCGCCGAATTGCTGGCCCAGGCGCAGCAGAAGCTCGACGATGCCAACCGCGAGACCGTCCGGCAGAAGTACGAGAAGATTCGCGAGGAACAGGCCAAGATCAACAAGGAGACGCTGCGCATCGACGGCGCCCGCAAGCCGGATGGCGCGCTCGATCGCCGCGACGACATGGCGCTCGGCAAGCTGCCCGGCCAGCAGGGAGATCTGGCCGACACCACGAAGAAGATCGAGGAAGATCTTTCCGCTCTCGGCGGCGTCGTCTATGTCTGGGCCAACAAGGACATTGTCGAGTCCATGAATGAGGTGAAGGACGACCTGGCCAAGCCTACGACGGCTGAGCCCACACAGGCCGAGGAGGCCCGCATCGTCGAGCAGCTCGACGCCATGATCCGCAACCTCGCCGAGAAGCCGCGCAAGAACGAGATGGAAAAGCCGCCAGGTGGCGGCGGTGGCGGCGGCGGTTCGCCCAAGCCCAAGCTTCCGTCAGAGGCGGAGCTGCGCCTGGAAAAAGAACTCCAGATGGCCGTAAACAAGGACACAAAGGTCCAGAACGGGCTGAAGAATCCCGACAAGGCGAAACTGGTGCGCCTCGGCGGCCGCCAGGGCGAACTCCGCGGCCTGCTCGACCAGCTCCTTCAGAAAGCCTCCGATGGCGCGGTGAAGCTCGACCCCGAGCCCGATCCCAAGGATCGTCTTCCCGAAGAGGCCGACACCGCCAAGATCGAGAACCAGGAACTCGACGACTGGCTCAAGGGCGCCAAGAGCGGTGACGACCAGTTGACCGATGACATCAAGCAGGCCGGGCAGCGCATGGGCCGGTCGCGCCAGCGTCTGGCGCTGGATCACGATCCCGGCAAGACCACGCAACTCATCCAGGATCGCGTCCTCGACAACCTCGATCACCTGATCCAGCTTGCCCAGGCCCAGCAGGCCCAGAGCAAGCCCGGCTCCAAGCCCGGCCAGCAGAAGAAGCCCGGCGATCAGCAGAACATGGGCCAGCAGCAGACCGGCCAGTCGCAGCCCAACAACAGCAGCAATCCCGCCCAGCAGGAAGCCATGGGCGGGTCCCAGAACAACAACACCGATCCCAACAAGGACATCCGTGAAGGCGCCAGCGAGTGGGGCAGCCTCACCCCGCGCGAGCGGCAGGCCATCATCGAAGGCACCCACGAGAAGTCCATCGGCAAGTACGAAAAGATCACCCGCGACTACTACGAGGCGCTGGGCAAGAAGGCGACGCAGCAACCGTAGTCAAGGAAAAAGGTAAAGGGAAAAAGGAAAAAGGTAAAGCACCGTGTGGCCAAAGGTAGGGCGGTTTCGCCGAAACCGCCGTTTTAGGCGTGCAGCGGACCGTTCGGCGAGCGGCCCCCACTTGTAGCGGGCTCCCGCGAGCCCAGCTTTGTGTAGCGA
>JBIOJL010000148.1:0-12936 GCA_044450885.1 Tepidisphaerales bacterium | reverse complement strand
TGACCATTAATGACATCATTAAGTCATTTTCGAGGGCCTTCCCCATGCCAAAACAGGGAACTGCGAACCTGCTCGACCGAAAAAAGCGGCGGAAACCTCGACAAGATAGGGGCCCGAGGGGGCCTGGCGCGGAATCGCTGATCCTGCGGGTGCCTGCTTGCGGCGGTTACGCGAGAGAGATAGAATCGAGTGGCAACCGAAGGTGGTGGTTGGCGCAGTGCGGGTACCTCACGGACGTGCCGGACTCGCGCGCGCCGCGCTGGAGTATCTGTACACTGAGCAATGCGGAGAGAAGATTCCGGCAGGCTTGCGCCTGCTGCCATTGGCGCCGGAATACCCTCTTAACTCACCCGATAGGTGACGCACAAGGCGGAAGGGGCTCCGGTTTTCGTCCCGATGGCGTATGCCATCTGTTCAACTAACCCGGAGATGCCCGTGGAAATCGAGATATTGTGCAGTTCTTGTGGCTCTTTCCGCACCAATACGAACTTCCGCCTGACAACCTCGAGGGGTTCCGTAGTTTGGATCTGTCCCAAATGCGGTGTCTCGACGGCACCCATATCCGCACGCCTATATGACGCAATGTTTGAGCGGTTGCAGTGCTTGAGACGACGGCGCAGGCGACTGAGTCGCTTTGTGCATTTGTACGGGGTTGCCTTAGCTTGGTCCATTGGTCAGAAGCAGGCTGATGTACTCGCTGAGTCGTCCTCACCAACCCCGCCCGTTCACACCATCGCGCTCATCCCTCATTCTCTGCCGTCGCGGCGTTGCGTCGCGAGGCGTACTCGCCGGGCGTCAGATTCTCCTGAACCAGGCACGACGCGACACACCTTCGATTTTCGCCAGTCGGGCAAACCGAAAGCGGAATGGCGAGGTGAGCATCATCATGCTTGAAGATGGCGAGGCCAGCGGGGACGCTGGCTCTACTGAAGGCAACCCGCGGGCTGGCCCGCGGTAATGAAGGACGACCAACCGGAGTACCCATGTCCATCAGGCCCCTGCTCGTCGCGCTGCTGCTCTTTCCCGCGTTCGTCATGTCGGCGGCCGATGCGCCGCCGCTGCGGGTGCTGATCTTCAGCGGCAAGAACAACCACAACTGGAAAGAGACCACACCCGTCCTGCAGAAGACGCTGGCCGACAGCAAGCGGTTTACCGTTGATGTCACGGAGAAACCGGAGGAATGCGACGATGCGCTGCTGGCGAAGTACGACGTCATCGTCAGCAACTGGACCAACTGGCCGGATGTCGAAAAACGCGTCTGGGGCGACAAAGCGGAGAAGGCCGTGCTCGATTTCGTGCGCGGCGGCAAGGGGTATGTCACGGTCCACGCGGCCGGGTCGGCGTTCTACAACTGGCCGGAGTTTCAGCAGCTTGTCGGCTCGTGGTGGAAGCTGGGCCAGACGGGGCACGGGCCGATCCACGAGTTCAAGGTGACCATCACGGATGCGAATCACCCGATCACCAACGGGCTGGCGGAGTTCTCCACCACGGACGAGTTGTGGCACCAGGCCGGGACGACGGGGAAGCTGAATGTTCTCTGCTCGGCCATGTCGGACAAGGCGAAGGGCGGCTCGGGACAGGTCGAGCCCGTGGCCCACTGGCGCGACTTCGGCAAGGGGCGATGTTTCCACGTTATCCTGGGGCACGACGCCGCGGCGATGCGAAGCGCCGGTTTCCAGGCGCTGCTTCTCCGCGGCACGGAATGGGCCGCCACGGGAAAGGTCACCATCGCGGCGGCCACGGTGTCCGATCCGTTCAAGGAGCTACTTGCGTATCGCGCCGGCGGCAGCCGGCTGGCGATGTCGGTGATCGCGGAACTGGTGGCACGGTCTTCCGCTGACGCAACAAAACGGGACGCGCTCGCTGCCAGGCTCGTCGCGGTGCTGAAATCTACCGACGCAACCAAGGATGCCAAGGCGTTCGCCCTCGAGCAATTGAGCCTCATCGGCCGAGCCTCTGCCGTCGCCGCAATCGCCCCCCTGCTGCTGGACGACGATCTGACGCTCTTTGCGCGGCGGGCCCTCGAACGGATCGGCGGCGATCAGTCGGCCGACCCGGCGGCCGTGGCGTCGACCAAGGCCCTGCGCGAAGCACTGCCCAAGGCCAAGGGTCCGGTGCTCGTGGGGATCATCAGTTCACTCGGCACGATGTACGACGGTAATGCGCTGGAATCTCTGGGCAACCTACTTACCCACGATGACCCGGCAGTCGCGCTGGCGGCCATCGACGCACACGGCCAGATCAGCTCGCCCAACTCCTTCGCGACATTGGTCACCATGCGAGAAATGAAAGCGACCGACCCGGCTCTGGTGGCTGCCATCGATCGAGCAATGCTGGCGTGGGTCCGGAACATCCAAGCAGACGGAGCGACAGCGGCAACTGCGGCGAACTTCGCCCCGCTCCTCAAACTCTCGCCACCGCCGAGCCGTCCCGTTCGCATCGCCGCTCTGCGCGGGCTCCTCTCGGCCGAACCATCGAAGGATCTGATTCTGAAGACCCTCGCCGATCCGGACATCCAGACCGCCGCGGCCGCAGCCGACGCCATCGCCACGACGCGCGACAAACAGACCGCCGATTACGCCAAGGCCATCGGCACGCTGCCCGTCCCCAATCGCCCGCTGCTCATCGCAGCGCTGGGCCGGCGCGGCGATGCGGCCGCGTCCGCCGCCATCGTGGCCGCCACCTCCGATCCTGACCCCGCCACGCGCGCGACCGCTTATGAGGCCCTTCCGGCCATTGCCGACGCGACCGTCGTCGCCACGCTGATTGACCGATTCGCAAACTCCGAGCCCGATCGGCCACTCATTGCCGCGGCCCTGCGGCGCATCCATGCACCCGCCAGCGACGCGGCTTTGCTCGCGGTTCTCAAGCTCGCGCCGCCAGCCACGCAGACGTTTCTGATTCCCATCATCACCGCCCGCCAGATTACCGATGCGACCCCGATTCTGTCCGATCTTGCGGCATCGCCGGATCGCGACGTGCGCATGGCCGCCATCGCCGCACTCAAGGGCCTGGTCACACCGGCCGATCTCGCCCCGCTCCTGGGCACGCTCGGCAGACTTCCCGACGACGAGGCCCGCAGTTCACTCGAGCCGATCCTGGGTGCTCTGGTGTTATCCAAACCCGATCCCGATCTGCTGCTCAAGTCGCTTGCCGCCGCGCCCCACGCCGCCAAACCGACCGTTCTGCGCCTGCTCACGCGCGCGCCTTCGCCGGCCACGCTCGATGCACTTCGCATAGCGCTCGCCGATGCGGTCCTGAAAGACGCCGCGACACGTTCCCTTTCCGACTGGCCCGACGCGTCGGCCGAGCCCGATTTGCTCAACATCGCGACCAAGACCGACAACGTCACCCACAACGTCCTGGCCATGCGCGGCCTGGTGCGGCTGGCCACCAACCCGTCGCTGCACAACAAGCCGGCCACCATCGAACTTCTCACCAAGCTGGCGCCACTGGCCCGCCGCGATGAAGAGAAGAAGTTGATCGCCGACGCCATCGAACGATGCAAACTCGCCACGAATCTGGCTCGCGGGGCCAAGGCATCCTCGCCCGATGGCCTCCAGGACGACGGCGCCTCCAGTGGTGAAGCCGCCGCCATCGATGGCGATTATGACACCTACTGGGACAAGACCGACGACCAGTCGCTCTATCGCCTGGTGCTCACCTGGCCGGCGGCCGTGCCCGTCCACGCCCTCCGCATCACCGGCTATCAACACCACAACTTCGCCCCCAAAGACTTCACGATCCTGGCCGACGACCAGCCGATCCAACAGATCAAGAACGCGACCTACACCAACAACGTCCTGCTCATCAAGTTCCCGCAGCCGGTCACCGCCAAGACGCTTGAACTGAAAATCACCGGCTACTATGGCCATTCCCCCGCCATCCGCGAATTGGAAGTCTTCGACGACGGCCCCCTACCGCCGCCGCCAGCACCGAAAAAGAAATAGCCGCGCCGCTTTGCATTTGTCACTTTTCATTTTGCGTCCTTCTCACTTTTCCCTTTTCCCCTTTACCTTTTTCCTTGTCCCGGAGCCCGCCATGACCACCCGCCGAACCCTGATGAAGGCAATCCTCGCCACCTCCACCACTCCCTTGTTCATTCCCTCCGGCGTCCTCGGCCAGAACGCCCCGTCCAACCGCATCAACATCGGCCTGATCGGCGCCGGCAACATCAACGGCAACTTTCACGCCCCGGCCCTGCTCGGCTGCAATGACTGCTCCATCGTCGGCATCGCCGACCCTGTTGTCGAACGGCGCACCAGCCTCGCCGACCGCGTCAACAAGCACTACAATAAGACCGTCTGCACTCACCACAACGACTTCCGCGAACTCATCGCCCGGCCGGAGATCGACGCCGTCTGCATCGGCACGCCCGACCACTGGCATGCGATCATGGCCATCACCGCCATGAAGGCCGGCAAGGACGTGTATTGCGAGAAGCCGATGATGCACACGATCGCCGAAGGCCGGGCCATGGCCGACACGGCCGCGGCGTATGGGCGGGTGTTCCAGACCGGATTGCAGCAGCGCTCGGACAAGTTCTTCCGGTTCGCCTGCGAGCTGGTGCGCAACCAGCGCATCGGGCGGCTGCTGCGGGTCAAAGTCGGCGTGCCGGGAATCAACGGCGGCATCAAGACCGGCATCAATTTCCCCGAGGCGCCGGTGCCGCAGGGCTTTGACTACGACATGTGGCTCGGCCCGGCGCCGGTGAAGCCGTTCTCGTCGCAGCGCGTCGAGCGCGGCGACCGCGACTGCTACTGGTACTACCTCTCCGACTACACCATCGGCTTCCTTTCCGGCTGGGGCGTGCATCACATCGACATCGCCCAGTGGGGCCTGGGCACGGACACCTCCGGCCCGACCGAGATCCACTGCGCCGCGGCCACCATCCCGCCCGACGGGCTGATCGACGACGTCGTCTCCTGGAACGCCACCCTGCTCTATCCCGGCGGCATCCCCGTCTCGTTCTCATCGAGCGGCGCACCCAACCCCATGGGCATCCGCTTCGAAGGCGACCAGGGCTGGGTCTTCGTCGACCGCGGCCGACTCGACGCCGAGCCCCGAAGCCTGCTGAAGTCGACGATCCTCCCCGGCGAAATCCATCTCTACGAAAGCCCCGAGCACCACCGCAATTTCCTCGACTGCATCCGCTCCCGCCGCCCGACGATTGTCAACGCCGAACTTGGTCATCGAGCGACCACCACCTGCAACCTTGTCGATATCGCTGCGAGACTGGGCCGGGAGCTGCGGTGGGATCCGAAGAAGGAGCTGTTTACCAACGATGAGCAGGCGAATCGGATGCTGAGCAAGGCGTGCCGGGCGCCGTGGCGGGTGTGAGGATGGTGATCGGTGAACAGTGATCGGTCATCGGTGATCGGTCATCAGGCCCGAAGGGCCGTCACTTTCCGGTAGCCGTGGCCGTCAGGCCACGGAACACAACATTCGCACCCACAACCTCCCTCTTGGAGGCCCAACGGGCCGACACTGGCTTCGGAACGCTCGACGTCTTTTCTGCCCAAGCGAGTCCTAGTTCGTCTACTGCCATCAATACGCATTTGTCTCATCGGCGTGTCGGCCCTTCGGGCCCCCGGAAAGGCGGCTTGGGCTCAGATTCCGTGGCCTGACGGCCACGGCTACCGTCGGTTATGGCCCTTCGGGCCGGAAGATGGTACTCTATCCGCAAACGGGGCATGGATCATGGCGAAACGATCGGACTGGATATCGGCGCTGCTCGCGGTGGGGCTGGTTGTGGGGTATGCGCTGTGGACGCGGCCGGGGACGGGGGAAGTAGAAACACCGGGCACGAGGATCGCGGCCCCAACGTGGTCGGCAATCAACCGGGTTTATGACGTGCGCGATCTGCTGGCACGGGCGGAGGCATACAACATGTACCGCGACAGCTTTCTTACCGAGGAAGAACGGAAATCCCTGAGGCAGACGGACAAAGCGACGGCGAATGCCGGGGAGGTCCGATGGCTGCTGCAGATTCTGCACATTCGCGACGACGCAACCATCGGACCGATCATCGACGGACGGGTGTGCGTGGTAGCCAGTGAGCATACGCACGCGCTGATCGAACGGCTCCTGCGAGGTTTGCGGCTGGGGATCGCACCAACGGAGGTCAAGCCATGATGCGGCCGATTCTCATTGCGTTTCTCGCCGCTCTCGCGGCACTGCTGGTGGCGGAACGACTCACCTGGCGGCCGGCGCCTCAGAAAATCGACCTCACGCCAGTGCAGATCTCGCCCCCTCCGGCAACGCGAGCGACGACGCCGTTGTCAAATCCACGGCGGATCTATTTGTCGGCCGAGTTCCAGCAGACACCGTTGCAGCAGGCGCTCAAACAACTCGAGAAACTGACGGGGGTGAAGACCGCCGTTGTCTGGAAGCAGGCCGGACGGGGTGACATCGATCCAGATCGGCCAATCACGCTGAAGGTGCAGGGTGTTTCGCTGAGCCGAACGTTGCGCCTGGTATTGAACCAGGCCGCGGGCGAAGACAAAGATGGGCTGACGTTCGACATGGAGGACAACGTGGCCGTTATCCGGCGGATCAGCGACGACCACACAGTGGAATGTGAGATTCGTTTCTATGACGTGCGCGACATTCTGGCCCGTGCCATGGCACGCAGCGGGCGATCGCTTCCGCCCTTTGTCAGCGGCTACACCGGTCGCACGATTGCCCCGGGCGCCGCGTACACGGAGGACGACGCAATCAGGGACCTGATGGCCCTCATCAGGGACACAGTGGTCCCGGAGAGTTGGGTTGACAACGGCGGCAAGGATGGATCGCTGAAGTTCTTCAGCGGAATGCTGATCGTCGTTCAAACGCCGGAGAAACTGGAACTGATCGAGGGTATCTTCGTCAAGCTGCGCCAGGGAGGAGAATGACGGATCCGGCCGCAAAGCAATCGCCGGTGATCTGGCCGTTGGTGCTGGCCGCGGTCGGTCTGCTGTGGCTGCGCTCGCAGTGGACGTGCAACGTGATCGCCCTGTCGCTTCCACCGCGAGGGGCGACACAGTTCGTGGTCACCACGCCACGGGGATTGTGCGTGGCGCTGTCGACATTCCCGATCGATCAGCGGCGGAATCTGGGGCTGCAGATCCTGAAAGCGACACCCGCGGAAATCGCCGGCCTCAGGGACTCGCTGCAAGCGGATTCCAACAAGCCCTCGGAGGCGAAGCGATGGTTCCGCCATGGGGCATTCGACCAGCCGGCCAAGGGCCAGTGGGTGTCGCTCGAGGCGCCGTGGTGGTTGCTGGGCGCTGCGTGCCTGTGGCCGGTGGTCTGGCGCGGGTGGCTGCGCTGGCGGAAATCGCGCAGACGCCGGGCGAGGCGACGCGCCGGCTTGTGTCCGGCCTGCGGGTACGACCTGCGGGCCACGCCGGAAAGGTGTCCGGAGTGCGGGCTGGTGGTGCGGTCATCGGTGATCGGTGATCGGTAATCGGTAATCAGGCCCGAAGGGGTCCCCACCGATTACGGATCACTGTTCACCGATCACTGAAGACCGATCACCGCTCTCGCAATTCCGCAGCACAATTCCAGCGTTCCTTTGGAGCACGTTGAGTTTCACCCGCTTCATCGCCGAGCCCTTGAGTTCCCGCCGGTAGTCGTCAGTTGTCCATTGCGACACTGCTGTGGCGTCGAGACGCCCTGTCGGCCATCTCGGCTGAAACGCCTCGACCGTGGCCAGCGGCGCTTTGTGGTTCCAGGGGCAGACTTCCTGGCAGATGTCGCAGCCGAAGAGCCAGTCGCCCATCGCCGCCCAGAACTCGGCCGGCACATCCCCGCGCAACTCGATGTTCAAGTACGAGATACATCGACGCGCGTCGATGCGATAGGGTCCCAGAGCGTGCGTGGGGCAGGCGTCGAGGCAGCGCGTGCAAGTGCCGCAACGGTCGATGGCCGGGTTGTCGAGCGGAAGCGCCAGGGTGGTCAGCATTTCGCCCAGGAAGATCCACGAGCCGATCTTCTCGTTGATGGCGCAGGTGTTCTTGCCGGTCCAGCCCACGCCGGCGCGGGCGGCCAGTTCCTTCTCCATGACCGGGGCGGTATCGACCGCGCAACGCGTCTCCGTCCCCGGAACGGTCTCCTTCAGCCAGTCGGCCAGGGCGTGCAGACGCGGCTTGAACCATTCGTGGTAGTCATCGCCCAGGGCGTAACGGGCTACGCGCCCTGTTCGTAGTACCGCCTTCAGGCGGTCTTGCTGAGAAGACCGGCTGAAGCCGGTACTACGAACGGGCGGTTCCGCGGCCAGAGGCACATGGTAGTTCACCGCCACACAAATCACCGACTTCGCCCCTGGGAAGTAGACAGCGGGATCGGTCCGCTCCTGTACGCGCCTGGCCAGCCACTGCATGTCCCCGTGCCGGCCATCGGCCAGCCATTGCCGGAAGAAGTCCGCATATGCCGACGGCGCTGCAGGGGCGATGCCCACCAGATCGAACCCGAGTTCGACCGCCTTCCGCCTGATCTCGCCGGCAATCGCGTGCGGGTCAAATGACGTTTTGTTTACCATGGCAGCCGATTTCCGATTCGCCAGCCTAGAATCATCCATGCCAAATCTCAAATCCCAGTATCCGGAGGTTCTTTCATTTCCTCCCTCTTCTACGGTATGCTTGCCGGTCATGGCCGACTACCCATCTTACGACCTGGCAACCCTTCGGGAAGGCGTGCGACCGTTTCGACTGATCTGGTCGCCGCGGATGCGCTCCACCAACGACCGCGCCATCACCTTGCGCAAGCGCAACCAGCTCTTTGCGCCCACCATCGTTGTCACCGGCCACCAGACCGCCGGGCGCGGCCGCGGGAACAATGTCTGGTTCTCCAACGCCGGCGCCGTCACCGTCACCTTCGCCGTCGCCGTGGAGCCGTCCTCGCCCACGCATCACCTGCCGCTGGTCGCGGGGCTGGCCGTGCGCAACGCCGCCGCCGAACTGGCCTCCACGCCCGACATCCAGCTCAAGTGGCCCAACGACATCGTCCACGAGGGCAAGAAACTCGGGGGCCTGCTCTGTGAACGCGTCGAGAACGTCGACCTGGTCGGCGTCGGACTGAACCTCAACCTCAGCCCCGCCGATGCCCCGGCGTCGCTGCGAACGAGCATCACATCCCTCGCCAAGATCTGCGGCCAGATCCTCGATCCCACCGATTCGCTCATCATCATCTGCAAGCATATCCTCCAGACGCTGGCCCGGCGCACCGAGCAGCCGTTCGGCGCCATCCTGGCCGATTACACACAGTACCATGCCTTGCACGGCCACCGGCTGACCATCACCAACGAGGGCGAGGCCACGATCAAGGGCGTCTGCGAGGGCATCGACGACACCGGCCGCCTGCTGGTCCGCCGGGGGAAGACGCTGCACCGTGTCGTCAACGGGACGGTGGCGGTGGTGGAGAAGTGAATCTCTCGCAACAATTGCACTTTCTTGGATGACGCCCCCGTAACTTGTAGAATGCGCGCATGCTAGACGCCAAACAGACGCTCGATCGGTATTTCTTGGAAATGCGCTGGCGATGCCTGAGCCTGGCGGCCGACCTGGACCGGGTGCAGCGCGGGCAGGGTTCAGAGATTGTCCTGTCCGATCCCCGGCTGGGCAAGGTGAGACAGGCCGTGCAGGTGCTGCTGGAACCGACGTCCGGCCGGGCGGAACGGGTGCTGATGGTGTTCAGCGATCTGACGCCGCCGCCGAAATGAATGCGTCGGGTGTGCGTAGCGTGTGCTTCAGCACACCACATCTTGTGACATCCCTTGGTGAACAATGGTGTGCTGAAGCACACCCTACAAATATGAGATACATCGACCCCCACATCCACTGCATCTCCCGAACCACAGACGACTACATCTTCATGGCCCGCGCGGGCGTGGTCGCGGTCAGCGAACCCGCTTTCTGGGCCGGGTTCGACCGCTCCACCGCCCAGAGCTTCTACGATTATTTCCGCCATCTCACCGACTACGAACCCCTGCGCGCCGCCAAGTACGGCATCCAGCACTACTCCTGGCTGTGCATCAACGCCAAGGAGGCCGAGAACGTCACGCTCTCGCGCGAGGTCATCAAAATCATCCCCGAGTTCCTCGACCGCCCGACCGTCCTGGGCATCGGCGAAATCGGCCTGAACAAGAACACCCGCAACGAAATCACCATCTTCGAAGAGCACGTCGACCTGGCCGCCCGCACCAACCAGCTCATCCTCATCCACACGCCGCATCTGGAAGACAAGCACAAGGGCACGTCGATCATCACCTCGATCCTTAAGAACGACAAACGCATCAACCCCGAGCGGGTGCTGATCGACCATTGCGAGGAACAGACGATCCGTCTGGCCCGTGACGCGGGTTTCTGGTGCGGGCTGACCATCTACCCCGTCAGCAAAGTCACCCCGCAGCGCGGGGCCGACCTGCTGGAGATCTACGGCACCGACAAGATCATGGTCAACAGCGCCAGCGACTGGGGCGAATCCGGCCCGCAATACCTCATGGACACCTGCCTCGAATACACCCGCCGCGGCCACGCCCGGGCGGATATCGACAAGGTCTTCTTCGACAATCCCGCCCGGTTCTTCGCGCAGTGTCCCAAATGGAAACTCGATCCCTCGGCATGAAGACCAACGCCGCACGCATCCTCGACAAGCTCGGCATTCACTACGAACTGCGTGAGTACGAGGTGGACGAGTTGGATCTCACCGCGGCCACCGTGGCCCGCAAGGTGGGGCTGCCTCTGGAGCAGGTCTTCAAGACACTCGTCGCCCGCGGCGACCGCAATGGCGTCTGTCTCGCGGTCGTCCCCGGCGACGCCCAGGTCGACCTCAAGGCGCTCGCCCGGCTCTCGGGCGACCGGCGGATCGAACTGGTGCCGCTCAAGGAGGTGCAGCCGCTGACCGGCTACATCCGCGGCGGGGTCACCGCGCTTGGCGGGAAGAAGGATTACCCGGTGTACCTCGACGAAACGGCCGAGTTGTTCGAGGTCATCAGCATCTCCGCCGGTATCCGCGGCACGCAGATCTTGATCGCCCCGGCCGATTACATTCGCGCCGTCAGCCCCACGCTCGGTGCCATCGCGTCCGGGATTTGAAGGACCAAAATTTCCTTGCATTCACCAGCCGATCATGGTATTGTCATGGCATTGTTCAGTCTTCTTTGCAAGGGGAACGCGTATGGTGTCCAACAAACGACGATTGTTTGTGTCACTGGCGGCGGCGTGGCTCGGGTCGCAGGCGGCGGCGGCATACTCGGCGCCGTTGATCTACGTCTGGCTGGAGGGCCGTGTTGTCGGCAGCGGCCAGCCCTACTCCACCACCGTGCCCGTCAGCCAGGGCGCTACCGTCGAGTATCACATTATGGCCCAGGTTGCGCCTCTGGGTTCGGTGAACGCCGGCTTCGTTACCAAGGACATGCAGGGCAATATTGTCTTCCATCCGGCTCCCGTAACGGTAACGCAACTGGTTCCATGTACCGGCCCCGGCACGGGTGACGGCATCAACAGCCTGATGGTCGACATCTACCAGGATCCTAATGACCCGATCCAAGCCGAGTTGAGCCCGGTGACGTTGAATCCGGACCCGACTCCCCTGGACAATGACGGCTGGGACGGAAGCAGCTATTCTCGCGGCACGACCTCGGCACGCCTGAATCAGGGACACTACGCGGACCTGTTGGGCATTTGGGCGATCCACCAGGCAGGGATATTCACGGCGATATCGGCGGAAGTTGTCGCCAGTGGCACGTTCTACGTTCCCGAAATTGGGACGGGTCAAGCCTCTCAAGTGCGACTGCGGGGTACCATTGAGGACAACCAATACCTGTTCGGCTGCTCGATCAACAACCACGTTAACGTGTTTGCCACGTCATCAGTCCTCAACGAAGAATACAGTCCAGACCCGCGCTTTGGCGTGAACCAGATTCCGCCTGGAGTCCAGTTTTCGTCATCATACTCCGTGGCGGCCGGAGGCCCGCGATACCTGGAGCTGGTCGCCGCCCCCGAGCCGGCAACCGGGCTCCTGGTGGCCGGGATGACCGCAACAATGCTCCTGCGACAGCGGCGTCGCCGCATCTGACGGCCGGGCGTGCTCCAGCGCAGCGATGCTTGCCGATCACGGCTCCCGCAGCTTCGCCGGATCGAGTTCCCTCAGGAACGGGTGATTCTCGGGAAAACAGATGTAGTTGTGCCCGAAGGCGTCCATCTCCGCGATGGCGCGCTCCGCCGTCCAGTTGTCGTGGGCCATGCGATAGGCGGCCACAAACAGCCCTGTCCGGTCGCAGCCGATATAGCAATGCACGAAGATCGGCGCGTCCACGGCACCGTCGGCCAGAGGCGGACACGGTTTGCCCGCGACGATCTTGAGAAATGTCCGCAGGTCTTCCAGCCGCGGCTCGTCGCATTTGCTGGGGATGCGGACGTACTGCATGCCGGCCGCCCGGACCCACCGTTCCTCACGTTCGTCGGGATGATCCCGGAGATTGACGATCGTGCGGACGCCCTTGTCGCGGAGCGTTTGAATCCCTTCTTCGGTTGGCTGCGCCCCACGGAGGAGCTTGCGAGACGAGGAACTGTCCACAACCCCGAAGTTGTCAACACCCGCGATATCGGTGCCCCGTTTGCTGTAGCAGCCTGCCAGGGACACCAGCAACAGCATGGCCAGGATCTGGGTTGATTTCGGGCGCATCGGCGTTTCCTCTCGCGGGGCCGCCAGAAATTCAGGCGATCCCAACCGCTGCACGTTACCACACGGGCCCGACCACGCCCACCTCGGAGCCCGTCCCAACCGCCGGCAACTGGTACACCCAGCCACCCCGTCTTACCATTCCAGCATGGCCCGCATCCTCATCTTCGCCCTTGGCTCCGCCGGCGACGTCCACCCGATGATCGCCCTGGCGCTCTCCCTCCGTGAACGCGGCCATGAGGTCGCCTTCGCCGTCAACCCCCACTTCCACCC
>JBIOJL010000147.1:0-12948 GCA_044450885.1 Tepidisphaerales bacterium | reverse complement strand
GTCATGAGACCCGCCTTTCATGGTGCCAAGCCAAAACAGGATTTCCCAGTCGTCGATCGCGACGGAGTGTAGCTGAACGGGCCGGGATGGGCGAGGGTCGGAGGAGGGTTCTGAGGGTGCCACGGCTTGTCTACTGCAAGCCGTTCTTCGTGGTCACGCGGTCACGGCGTGCAGTAGACAAGCCGTGGCACCCGGAGCGGAACCTCCGACGGGTGTTGATGCGCCGGTCTGGCGGCTGTGGCCGCGATGGGTCATCGCGGCGAGGGGCGTGGCGTGGCGAAAAGGCCGCGATCGGCGATCGCGGCTACAAGGCAACGGTTGGCTGGCCGGAGGTTATCCGTCGGTAGGAGATGAGCTATGCGATTCATCGGGCTGGCAACGTTCGTGGTGATGATCCTGGCGGGGGCGTCGTCCGGGAGAATCGTGGTGGGCGTCGAGTATGGCGATGCGAGCCAGGCGATGCCGGTGCGGGATCCGGCCGCGATCCTCCGCCGCACCATCGAGGATTTCGCCGCGAAGGAGATCCAGGCGGCGGTCAAGGCCGGGGGCGACGAGTGCCACCTGTTCCCCGTGGAGCAGTCGTGGCGGACGAAGACGGATCTGACCATCCGCCTGTTCGTCAACGGCGAGGGATTTGCCCCGGCGGTGCCGGCCGGGCGGGCCGCGAAACTCGACGGGCCGCAGGCGTATTCCATCCGGCGCATCGGCACGGACGAACTGCCGGTGATTGCGGTCATCGGACAGGACGGCGCGGGCGTGTTGTACGGCGCGCTCGACGTGGCGGAGGCGGCCCGCATGGGCCGGCTGCAACAGATCGGCGACAGCGATGGAAAGCCGTTCATTGCGCGGCGGGGGATCAAGTTCAACATTCCGCTGGATGCGCGGACGCCGAGTTATTCCGACGGCGGCGATTCGGCCCAGGCAAACATTCCGGAGATGTGGAGCGAGGCGTTCTGGACGGAATTCCTCGACGAGATGGCGAGGGACCGCTTCAACGTGCTGAGCCTGTGGAACCTGCACCCGTTTCCGTCGATGGTGAAGGTGGCCGAGTATCCGGAGGTGGCGCTGGCGGATGTGAAGCGGACGACGCTCAAGTTCGACACGACGTTCAAGCTTACGGGCGTGGACATGTGGCGCCAGCCGATGGCCGGGCACTTGGAGACGGTGCGGCAGATGAGCATCGAGGAGAAGATCGCCTTCTGGCGGAAGATCATGGCCCACGCCCACGCCCGCGGCATCGAGGTGTACGTGATGACCTGGAACATCTTCACCTTTGGCACGGATGGGAAATACGGCATCACCCCGGCCCAGGACAACCCGGCCACCGTCGACTACTTCCGCAAATCCGTCCGCGACCTGATCCTCACCTACCCGGACCTGGACGGCATCGGCGTGACGGCCGGCGAGAACATGCAGGAGCGCAAGGATGAGTTCGCGAAAGAGAAATGGCTGTGGAACACCTATGGCCTGGGCGTGATCGACGCGAAGAAGCAGCAGCCGGCGCGGAAGGTGCGGTTCATCCATCGCTTCCACCAGACGGGCATGAAGGAGGTGCTGGATACATGGAAGGACTATCCGGATACGTTTGATTTCAGCTACAAGTATTCGGTGGCGCACATGTATTCGATGGTCAATCCGCCGTTTGCCCGGGGCACGCTGGCCGAACTGCCCGCCGACAAGCGCACCTGGATGACCGTGCGTAACGACGACATTTACAGCTTCCGCTGGGGCGATCCGGCCTTCGCGCGGGCATACGTGAGGAACCTGCCGGGCGCGGACAAGCTGGCCGGATACTACATGGGCCCGGATGGCTACATCTGGGGCCGCGAGTTCATCAGCACCGAGGCGGAGGAGCCGCGGCAGCTTGTGATCAAGAAGCAGTGGTACAGCTTCATGCTCTGGGGCCGGCTCAGCTACAACCCGGATCTGCCGGACACGGTGTTTCGCGATGTGCTGGCCCGGCGGTATCCGGAGGCCAACGCAGCCGCGCTGTATGAGGCGTCGTGCCGCGCCTCGCGGATCATCCCGCAGATCACGCGATTCTACTGGCAGGACATCGACCTCAAGTGGTTCCCCGAGGCGTGCATCAGCCATCCGTCGTATCACGGGTTTCACACAGTCAAGCATTTTGTGGAAGGCAGGCCCATGCCCGAGAGCGGCATCTACAGCATTACCCAGTGGGCCGACCTGGCGGCACGTGGCGAGGCGATGCGGCAGATGACCCCGCTGCAGGTGGCCGACGAACTGGCCGGGCACGCGGCAGCGACGCGGGCGGGCGTCGAGCAGATGGGACCGCCGAAGGACAAGGAACTGCGGCTGTTGCTGGGCGACGTGTCGGCGATGGCGTATCTGGGGGATTACTACGCCGAGAAGATCCGCGGGGCGTGCGAACTGGGCCTGCTGGGCAAAGATGGCAAGGCGGTGCATCGCGACGCGGCCATCGTACACCTTGAAACAGCCGTCGCGCACTGGAAGAAGTATGCGAAGACGGCGACGGCGCAGTATCGCCCGCAGTTTCTGACGCGGATCGGGCTGGTGGACCTGAACGCGCTGACGGAGAAGGTGAAGGAGGATGTGGAGATAGCAAGAACGTGGAAGTAACGGAGGCATCATCCGCCACTGAAAACAGATCGTGTGGGTGTCTTGCCATATGCTGGGCCGCCACGCGGCACAGGCTCGTGGATAGATATGGTTACGGCGCTGTTCGGCTGGTTGGGACACCGAGACTCCTGGCGCTAAGCGTTCGCTGCCAGGCGTCGTCCGCTTCCTTGTTGTGAATCTCGCTACGAAGCGTTGATACACTGTACACGAGAATTATCACCCCAGCCGCCCATGCAGGGGCAAAGAAGATGTGGCCGCCGTGGGTAGCGTGGAAGAACCGGCGCTTTCCCCAAGTTGCCCGAACGATCACGTCAATGGCTATCAAGACGCCTGCACCTACAACACCGGCGAGCGCGTGCATGTGCTCGGGGACCATATACCGTACAACGGTGCCAGCTAGAATGGCACCAAGCGCCATAGCCCAGCCAAGTGTGTTCAAGACAACCATGGCAGACGCTCCATTCTTGAAAGCAGCCAGAATACACCGTAGACAGTGGGGTCAAACCGGGCGGTGCCGTGTCGTCGAAAGAACATTCGCTCGCTGTGGCATCCCGCTGGCCCCGGCGTATACTGAATGCAGGAGATACGCCCATGTCCGCACACGCTGTCCGGTTTGCTGATCTGGTTGAGATGATCGACAGTCTGCCGCTTGATGAGCGGGAGAGCCTTGTGGATGTGGTCCGAAGGCGCATCGCCGATGATGAGCGGCGCCGGGTGTCCGCCAGCATTCGTTCGGCCAGACGGCAGCACAGACGCGGCGGGTGCAAGCCGACCACGCCGGACGACCTGATGCGGGAGATTCTGGCGTGAGCTACACCCTGGCAAACGTCGTGTTTTCGTTCACGAAACACGCCGGCAAGCGGGCAATCCTGCTCGAAACCATCGGAACTCACGACCAGGTGTACTGAGCATTTAGTGCATCACGTCTCTGGTGGGGTAGTGGGGTAGTCCGTGGCAACGGCGCTTTCGCGGGCTAGAATCATGGCCACGGGCCGAAAGGGACAACGTTCATGGCTACCCAGGTACAAGTGCCGGCGCTCGGCGAGTCGATCACCCAGGCAATCCTCGTGAAATGGCACAAGAACGACGGGGACACGGTCGCCGTCGACGAGCCGTTGTGCGAGCTCGAGACCGACAAGGCCAACACCGACATTCCGGCAAACTCGGCCGGGGTGCTGCGGCGGTTGAAGCAGGAGGGGGAGACGGTGGCGGTCGGCGAGAGCGTGGCGATGATCGAGGCCGGCGGGGCGGCGGCGAGAGTTGCGGCGGCGGTGACGCCGGTGGCGATGTCCAAGGCTCCAATTTCAAATTTGAAATCTCACGTTGCAGATTCCAAGTCTGAGATTGATCCCTCATCCGCAATCGCAAATCGCAAATCACAAATCGCAAATTCCTCCGACCTCAGCCCCGCCGTGCGGCGAGTGGTCGCGGAGCACAAGCTCGATGCGGCGGCCATTGCGGGAACCGGACCGGGTGGGCGGATGACCAAGGAGGACGCCGAGGCGGCCGCGGCGAAGGTCGTCATGCCGGAAGTGACCCCGGACGCAAACTCCAAATCTGAAATCGCAAGTCGCAAATCGCAAATCGCAAATCACCAATCCCCGGCCGACGGCATCCGTCGCGAGCCGATGTCCAAGATCCGCAAGAAGATCGCCGAGCGGCTGGTGCAGGCGCAGCACACGGCCGCGATTCTCACGACGTTCAACGAGGTCGACCTGACCGAGGTGATCGGGCTGCGCGGCCGCCTCAAGGAACAGTTCGAGAAAGTGCATGGCGTCGGGCTGGGCTTCATGAGCTTCTTCGCCCGGGCGGTGGTGCAGGGGTTGAGAGAAGTGCCGAAACTCAACGCCTTTGTCGAGGGGGACGACATCGTGTATCACGACTCGATCAACCTCGGCATCGCCGTCAGCACCAAGCGCGGCCTGGCAGTGCCGGTGCTGCGCAACGTGCAGGAGATGTCGTTCGCGCGCATCGAAGGCGAGATCAAGCGCCTGGCCCAGGCGACGCGCGACGGCAAACTCTCGCTTGAGGAGCTTTCCGGCGGCACGTTCTCCATCACCAACGGCGGCGTCTTCGGCTCGCTGCTGAGCACGCCGATCCTCAATCCTCCGCAGTCGGGCATCCTCGGCATGCACACCATTCAAAAGCGGCCGATGGTCGTCAACGACAAGATCGAAATCCGCTCGATGATGTACGTCGCCCTGAGCTACGACCACCGCATCGTCGACGGCAAGGAGGCGATCACGTTCCTGATGCACCTCAAGCAACTGCTCGAAGACCCGGCGCGGCTGATACTGGAGATATGAGTTCGGAGTACCGCACGTTTGGAGTACCGCCTTCAGGCGGTCTGCAAGAACACAAGACCGGCTGAAGCCGGTACTCCGAACGGCCGGCTGAAGCCGGTACTCCGAACGGCCGCCTAAAGGCGGTACTCCGAACATCGGCGACAGAGATGACATCCATGAGCATGACCGTCCTGATTACTTGCGTGCTGATCTTCCTGGCCCGCGTCACCGACATGACGCTGGACACGGTGCGCACGGCCGCCATCGTGCAGGGCCGGCGCTATTTCGCGGCCGCGCTCGGCTTTGTCGAGGCGCTGGTGTACATCTGCGCGGTGGCCAAGGTACTGCTCAATCTGGACCATCGCGTGTACATCGTGGCCTACGCGACGGGCTTTGCGGCGGGGACGTATCTGGGGATCGTCATCGAGCAGCGGCTGGCGTTTGGGTCGCAACTGGTATCCCTGGTCACGCGCGCCGGGGCGAATCTGGCGACGGCGCTGCGGGAGGCGGGCTTCCGGCTGACGGAACTGCAGGGAGAGGGGCGCGACGGCGAGGTGTCCATCCTCTACATCGAGCTGCCCCGACGCCAGACCCGGCAATTGCTCCGCCAGGTTCGGGAACTGGACCCGGCCGCATTCTGCATCGTCCACGACGTGCGGCCGGTGACGGCACAGGCGCCGCGTGTTTCGTCGGTTCAGGAGATCAAGGCCGAGGTCCGCGGAACGCCGACGCCGTAGACTGAATTGCGGGCGGGGCAGCCTCAACTCCTTCGGCCGCTCCGCAGAGTAACCCACATGAAGATTCCGCCAAAGCCAGTGAAGGAGGTGCCGACGATCCCCAGCACCATCGCGGCCAGGTGCTGCTCCCAAAACGTCACCAGCATCGCTTCGCCGGGCTTGTCGGGGTGATAGACACCGGGTCGATCACGACGGCCGAGCCGGAGGAAGCACGTCGAATCCTTTTTGGTCCACAATGGCCGGGTCCAGCCGCGGGGCCAGAAGCTGAATGACTGCGAAGGCGACGAGGTAGGCCAGGCCGGCACAGACGAAGGGCAGAATGTAATTGTGGTATTTGTCGACGGACAGGCCGATGACCTTCTGGAAGATGCTGGCTCCGATGTAGCCGCAGGTTCCGCCGAGGCCGGCGACGGAAGCCACGGCGCGTTTGGGGAACATGTCGCTGACCGTGGTGTAGATGTTGGAGCTGAATGCCTGGTGAGATGCGGTGGCCAGGCCGAGAATCAGCACGGCTGACCAGAGGCCGGCGACGTTGGGCGCGAAGATGATCGGCACGACGCCGAGGGCGCTGATGAGGATGGCCGTCTTGCGCGCCATGTTGACGGAGGAACCGCGGTGGATCATCGCCGAGGAGAGCCAGCCACCACAAATGCTGCCGACATCGGCCATGACGTATACGGTGATCAGGGGAAGCCCGATGTGCATGAGATCGAGCTGATGGCGGTCGTGGAGGAACTTGGGAATCCAGAAAATGTAGAAGCCCCACATGGAATCAGTGAGGAACTTGGCGACGCCGAAGGACCAGGTCTGGCGGAAGGCGAGAAGATGGAGCCAGGGGATGTGAACGGTGGGCTCGGGCGGATCGCTCTCGATGAGGGCCAGTTCAGCCGGCGAAACGCGGGGATGGTCCTGTGGCCGCTTGTAGATGGGAATCCACAGGGCCAGGCAGAGGAAACCCAATGCGCCGGTGAGGACAAACGCCCACTGCCATCCATAGTTGGTGGCCAGGAACGGGACCACCGCGGGGGCGACGATGGCGCCCATGTTGGAGCCGGCGTTGATGAATCCGAAGGCCAGGGCACGTTCGCGTTTGGGGAACCACTCGGCCAGGCTCTTGGTGGAGGCGGGGAAGTTCGGAGATTCGGACAGGCCGAGCATGCCGCGGACGACGCTGAACCCGAACGTGCCCCGGGCGGCCGCGTGGGCGATGGATGAGACGCTCCACGCCACGAGTGCCAGGCCGTAGCCGAGACGAGTTCCGATCTGATCGAGCAGCCGCCCGGACACGAGTTGGCCAACGGCGTAGCAGGCCGTGAAGGCGGCATTGATCGTTCCGTAGGCGTCGTTGGAGATGTTGTATTTCGCCTGGAGTTCCGGGGCGAGAATGCCCATGACCAGGCGATCGACATAGTTAACGGTGGTGCCGAGAAAGAGCAGGCCGAGGATCACCCAGCGGAAACGGGTCATGCGTTGTTGGGTTGGATCGAGTTGGGCGACCAGTGGAACGTCGGCGCGGGGGGATTGCATGAGGGTACGTTAACCGGACGACGGACGGAAACAAAGGAACCTGTAGCCGCGATGGGTCATCGCGGGCGCGGCGGGAAGGCCGCGATCGGCGATCGCGGCTACAGGGCGGGTCTTGCGAATGTAGCCGCGATGGGTCATTGCGGAGCGTGGCGGGAAGGCCGCGATCGGCGATCGCGGCTACAGGGCGGGTCTTGCGAATGTAGCCGCGATGGGTCATCGCGGAGCGTGACGTGGCCGCGATCGGCGATCGCGGCTACAGGGCGGGTCTTGCGAATGTAGCCGCGATGGGTCATCGCGGAGGGAGTGGGCACTTGCACACATGCGTTCCCTATGGCAAACTCCGTCTCCCAATGCCACACAAGCATCTACATCGGCTCGACCGAACCTGGGCCGAGAACCCGGTGTTCTTTATCACGACATGCGTCGACCGCAGACGTGAGATTCTGGCGAGTGATGCGGTATTCGGCATCCTTCGCGGGGAACTTGCGGGCGCGTGGGAGCGGCACGGCTGGCGGGTGGGCCGGTTTGTCGTAATGCCCGATCACCTGCATTTCTTCTGCAGTCCGGCCGCCAGCGGCGACGGCCGGAGCCTGTCGCGGTTCGTACAGCAATTCAAGCAGTGGTCGTGCAAGAGGATCATCCGTGAAGCCGCCCTGCCGGATATGGCGTGGCAGCGGGAATTCTTCGATCATCTGCTCAGGTCGGAAGAAAGCTATCACGAGAAGGCGGAATACATGTTCATGAATCCGGTGCGGGCAGGGCTGGTCGGATGGCCGGAACACTGGCCCTATGGCGGAGACATCGGCGGTCTGTAGCCGCGATGGGTCATCGCGGAGGAGTGCGGCATGGCGGGAAGGCCGCCATAGGCGATCGCGGCAACAAAAGTCAACGCGGGGCGTGGCGGGAAGGCCGCGATCGACGATCGCGGCTACGGCGCCGTCACGGCTCCTTGCGCCGGCCGGTGTAGCCGGGCATGTCGGGTTCGGGCAGGGCGTACGCGGCGCGCTTGCCTTCCTCGATGGCCTTGAGCATCGTGCGATAGTCGGCGTCGCCGGTGTCGGCGAACATGGGGATCGGCTTGCCGTCCTTCGCCTTGTCGATGCCGCGGCCGCTGGCGAGCTTGGGCAGGTGCGCGGTCAGCAGCGGGCTGAACTGGGGGCGGGTGAAGTTGACCCAGGCGCCCATGCCGCCGAAGTCGCCGGTGCCGGGGAAACCGGCGTGGCACGAGGCGCAGCGGCGCTGGAAGACGGGCATCAGGTCTCGGGTGAACCAGTCGGCCAGGCGGGCTTCGGTGGGATGTGAGAAGAGGTCGCGCCGGCCGGCGGATTTGGGGCGGGCGTGGGCGTAGGTGCCGTAGTAGGGCACATCCGCATCCATCCACATGTAGATTTTCTGGCGCTCGGAGAGGGGCATCTTGCGCTCGGGGTTCTCGATGATGCCGGTGAGGCGGCTGGCGTGCGAGCCGGCCCAGAGCGGCTGATTCACGGCCGTCGGCGTCCAGAGCAGCCAGTAGAAATGCACCAGCGGTTTGCCCTTGGCCTTCTCGGCCGGGAGCATCTCGCCGGTTTCCATGTTGTGCTGGCGATAGGATTTGGAGCGGCCGAGCAGGTTGTCGTAGGCGGCGTTGAAGAAGCGGGTCTTGTCGCCGGAAAAGTCATAGCCGGCGGATGGGTTGCCGCCTTCGTGGCAACTCACGCAATACTTGTCGAGCACGGGCTGGACGGTGGTAACGAAGTCGATGATGCCATCCGGCGCCCAATCGGGTTTCACCGGCACGCTGGGCGCGCGGCGGGCCGCCAGCGGCACCTTTGTGGCCGGCGGCGGGGCGGAAACACGGCTCTCGTGGCAGCCGGCGCAACTGACATGCTCGCCGGGCATGAGCTGGGCGGCCGAGGTCATCCGCTGCAACTCGCGGCCATCGGCATCGAGCGCCTGGAAGTAGATCTCGCGCATGGCCGGGGCCAGGAAATGTGCCGAACCGTCTTCCTCGACCGGGACGGTGCCCCAGGTGCGCTTGGCGTAGTAGGTGCCGTAGCCCATCACCGGCGACTGGTCGAAGGCGCGGCTGACCAGGTCCTCGGTCTTGCGGACCTGTTCCATGATGCGGAGAGATTTCACCTGGCCGCGATGGATGATCGGCTCGAGGCCCTGGTAGACATCGACCAGCAGCATGGTGCCGGTGGGTTGTTCGGCGGCGGGGCGATCTTCGGGCAACGCGGGCCTGTCTGCGGCGATGCGCGACGGCAGCAGCGGCGGGCGCGGCGTAGGTTTGAGCGGGATGGGGTTGTAGCAGCCCATGGCCGGGTCTTCGTAGAGCAGCCGTTTGCGGTCCTGCATGTCGTGGAGGTAGAGGCGGTAGCGCTGCAGCCCGCCGCCGCCGTAGGAGCAGAGGAAGCTCTGGTCATCGAGCGGAAAGGGGTCGCAATAAGACCAGGGGAAGGCGCGGTCGCCGATGCTGGGGAACTCCCTGGTGATCCAGTCGAAGCCGACGCCGCGCGGTTCTTCCGGGCCGAAGGTGGTGTCGATCCAGCCGATGGCGCCCTGGATGCAGCCGTGGTGGGGGCCGAACGTGGCCAGGACGCGGTGGCTCTGGCCGGGGATCGGGCGGGCCTGCCAGAACGTGCCGGGGTCGCGGATGGTGTTGCCGAAATAAAGCTGGTAGGCCGTGCCGTCGGGGTTTTGCGTCCAGAGGCTCTGGCGATAGGTGAGGTCGCGGTCGATGTATTCCCAGCGCGTGAAGAGCACCCGGCCGCTGGGCAACATCTGTGGTGTCAGGTCGGACAGGGTGTTCATGCTGATGCAGCGGATGTCGGCGCCATCCGGCGACATGCGATGCAGATTCGACGCCGGGCCGGGCTGGCAGACGGTGTGGCCGAAGCGGCGCGTGGAGACGAAGACGATGCCGCCATCGGGAAGCTCGCAGGGGTTGATGTCGTGGAACGCGCCGTCGGTGAGCTGTTTCAGGCCGGTGCCGTCGACGCCGATTCGCCAGATGTGCCAGTGTTTCTCATCCTTGCGCTGGTAGGTGAAGAGAACTGTGCGGGCGTCGCAGGAAAGGTTGAGGTCGTAGATGCAGCCTTGCGGATCGGCAAAGATCGTGCGCGCGGGACCGTCGGGGTGGGCTGGATCCCAGATGTGAATTCCGCAGCCGGGATGCGCCGGGCGGGCGGCCCAGATGTTGGTGCCGACGGCCGGTCCGGGCGAGAAGGGCGCGTGGGTGGCGAAGAGGATGGGCGGGAGTGTCCTGAGCGAGAGCGACGCCGGCCAGGCCCATTCGCCGGGGGTGAGGGATACGCGGGCGATGTCGATGGCGGCGGGCGCGGTGAGCTTGAGCGCCAGGCGTGCGGAGGCGCAATCGCGCGAAGGCGTCAGTTCGAAGCGGACTGTGCGCCATTCGCCGGGCTCGACGGAGACGACGGCATCGGCGAGCACGGCGCCATCGGTCGCTTCGATGGCTGCATGAAATTGGACGGCGATCTGCGAACGGACCCACAGCAGGCCGCGGCAGGCTTTGCCGGAAACGGCCGGGAATCCGGGCGCATCCTTCGCCGGCGTGAGGATGCCGGCCTCGCCGGTGCCGTTCGCATACTCGATCCGCTGGCGGCGCCCTTCGTGGAAGAGCGTCTCGCTTTCGAGGGAGAAGGTCGCCCGTGCGTCGCCGCGGCGCAGGCCGGTCCAGTTGGCACCCACGCCGGTGTGGATGGAGTCGGTGCTCGATTCGCCGGGGGCAAAGGCAACAGGTGTTGCCTGGCCGCCGGCGGTGCTGGCACGGAAGTTGCGGAAGCGGGCGGCGCGTTCCCAGGCGCGAAAGCCGACCCGGCCGGGCCCGAGTGGATGCTCCGTGTCTTCGTAGCGGGCGGCCGGCTTGCCATCGACGGAGATGTCGAGCATTTTCCCCTTCGTGCGGACGACAAGCGGAACCCAGCGGTCGCCACCGCCGCGCCACGCATCCCGCTTGTTCAGAATCGACTCGAAGTTATGCCGGTGCCGCCCCAGGACCAGCGCCCCGTCGGCCTGGATGGCGACTTCGTATCCCGTGAAATTGTCAGCCCCCTCGGCCGCATCGGCCACGCGCACGATGAACCCCGCGTTGCCCGCACCACCGCCGGGAAGAAAGACCTCGACGCTGACTTCCATCTCATCGGGCAGCGCTGTGTTGTAGAGTGCCTTGGGCCCGCCCGGCGTGCGGGCGATGCGCAGTTCGCCATCGCGCAGTTCCCACTGTCCCCCGGCCGCGGTGAAGTCCTTCGAGAGCACGCCACCCGGCGCGGGCACGCGGAACCAGTCGTCGATGACGGCGTCGGTCCAGGGCTGGCCCGCGTCCGCGCCAGCCGTGAGAACCAACAGGCCAACAGCCGCCAGGATGTGATGCAACGGTCTCATGCCTCTCTTTGTACCGAATTGGGCATGCAAGGTGGAGGGGAAAGTTCGTAGTACCGCCTTCAGGCGGTTGTTTGGAGTACCGGCTTTAGCCGGTTTCATGTTATTGAAGACCGCCTGAAGGCGGTACTCCGAACCCGTTACGCGCCCTTATAGCTCACCATCGTTCGCATCCGCCGGACGATCCGGACCAGATCGCGCTGGGCTTCCATCACCTTGCGGACATCCTTGTACGCGGCCGGCGCTTCTTCGCGCAGGGCATCGACGACGGCCGGATCGAAGCAGACGCCGTCGAGCTGCCTGCGGACATCCTTCTCGCCGATACGCCGCCGCGCCTCCTGTCGCGAAAGAGCACGGCCGGCGCCGTGCGATGAGGAACTGAGCGAGTCGGCGTTGCCTTGGCCTTGGGCGTGAAAGGTGGCCGTTCCCATCGAACCGGGGATGAGCACCGATTGGCCGACACGTGCCGGCGAGGCGCCCTTGCGATGGACCCACAATTCGCCGGCTGGATGCTGCTCCAACTGTACGTGGTTGTGGTCGAGCTCCACGTATGTATCCCAGTCGGGTCCGCAGGCGAGCACTTCTTCGATCAGCGCTGACGCGCATGCGATCATCACCCTGCGGTTGGCGGCGGCATATTGGCGCGACCATTGCATGTCCCGCAGATATGCCCGGCCGCGTCCTGTGCCGCTGTCGAGCCATCTGAGCCCGCCGGCGCCGCGCGTCGACTGTGAAAGATGATGGTCGCGGACGGCGGGGCCGATGGCCCGTGATCCGGAGTGGATCATGAGCCAGAGCGAGCCATCTTCGTCCGCCTGCAATTCCAGGAAATGATTGCCCCGGCCCAGCGTGCCAAGTTGCACGGCACCGTCGCGGCGGGCGATCGTTTGCAGGCTGGGATGCGAGAGGTCGGCGGTGTCCAGGTCCGCCGGCCAGGTGCCTGCCCGTGGAAGCCGGTTCCACGGGCAGCGCCGTCGCAGTTGCATGAGGAGTCTGGCCGCGTTGCTCGTGTCGAGCACGTCAACCGCCGCATTGAGCTTCACGACCGCGTACCCGCAGCCGATGTCGCCGCCGACGGCCTCCGGATAGACCAGACGGCTGGTGCCGATGGCCACTCCGTTGCAAAGCACTCCGGCGGCGTGGACATCGGGCATGATGGCGATGTGGCGGACATCTTCGGCCCGCACGATGCGCTGGATGGCGTCGTCCGCGTCGCTTGGAATCCGGCCGCAGGTCCACTGGTGCATGATGACGTCGCTCATTGACCACCTCCTGCCGGAATCGGCACCATGCAGAAAGTCAGCTCCGGGGCGCGCTTGCGGGTGATGGCGGCCGCGAGGTCCGCGCGGAGCCGGCCGGTGGCCTCCGCAAGGCGGCTGTAGATCTCTGCCGCCGGTACGCCCGGCGCAGTCGTGTAG
>JBIOJL010000146.1:0-13007 GCA_044450885.1 Tepidisphaerales bacterium | reverse complement strand
GTGCCGGCGGTTCGCCGACAGTCTCGCGAAACGAGGTTCGTAACCATGAACGATCCACACATTCAAACAAGCAAATACCTCAGCTACATTCTCCGCCACCGCCCCGATGAGATCGGCCTCGAACTCGACGCCGCCGGTTGGGCGGATGTGGATACGCTGCTGGTCTGCGCGGGCGAACACGGGCGGGAGATTTCGCTCGAACTGCTGGAGGAAGTCGTTGCCAGCAACGACAAGCAGCGGTTCGAGTTCAGCGAAGATCACGCCATGATCCGGGCCCGGCAGGGGCATTCGATCAAGATGGAACTGGGATATCAGCCAACTGTCCCGCCGGATGTGCTGTATCACGGGACGGCCGACGGCAACATCGAGTCCATCCGGCAACACGGCCTCCTTAAAGGCAAGCGCCATCATGTGCATCTCTCGGGCAGCCAGGAAACGGCGATGAGGGTTGGCAAGCGTTACGGCAAGCCCGTGCTGCTGACGATCGATTCCGGCCGGATGCACGCGGACGGGTTGGTGTTCTATCGCACCGGCAACAACGTCTGGCTGACGGATCGCGTGCCGGCGGAGTACATCATCGTGCCAAATGTGCTGCCACCGGGACCGTGACCCAGGGCTGCCGCATGTCCTGGAAATGTGCCGCCAGTGCCCCCACTGGCGGTTCTCTTCCGTTATTGAGATGCATGGATTCCGCCGACGAGGGCGTCGGCGGCACCGTTCGCGCCAAGCCGGATTTGTCACACATTTGTTCACCGAACGTGGTAAAATAGAACGTATGAAATCACTACTCATGAAGTCCATCTGCACTGGGCTTGGGTTGCTGGGCAGCGGAAAGGAATCCGTCGAGCAACTGGGCCGGAAGCTCGCCAGACAGGCCGACCTTTCGGAAAAGGATGGCGAGAAGATCGCCCGGCGGTTGCGGGACAGCTCCGAGAAGGCGGCCGACGCATTGCACAAGACCCTGCAGTCCCAGGTGAGCAAGGTCCTCAGCGCCGTGCGGGCCGCGACCCGGGAACTTGCCGGCTCGGGCGGGAAGAAGCCATCACACCGTCGCCGATCCAAGCGACGGAAAGCCGCTGCGAACCAGATTAGCACCACCCCGGGCACGCCATGAAACTACCGTCCGTGATCCGCTCGCGTTTTCGGTTCGCCGGCGACCTCGCCCGCGCTGCGGACATCGCCCGCATCCTGGGCAAGTACGGACTGGCCGCCTGGCTGACCGATGTCGAGTGGGCGCCCATCCACAATGCCCTCAAGAGCCACGGCGGCGAATTGCTGTCCGAGCAGCCCTTCGAGGCCCGCATCCGGCTGGCACTGACGGACATGGGAACCACCTTCATCAAATTCGGCCAGGTCCTGAGCACCCGGCCGCACGTCGTCGGCGAGGCCCTGGCGGCCGAGTTGAGCAAATTGCAGGCGCACACGCCGGCCGACCCGCCCGACGTCGTCATGCGCACGGCCGAGAGCGAGCTGGGCCGTCCGATCAGCGAGTGTTTCAGGGAACTGGATCCCACCGCGCTGGCCTCGGCTTCCATCGGGCAGGTCCATCGCGCCCGCCTCAAGACCGGTCGCCGCGTCATCGTCAAGGTGCAGCATCCGGGCATCGAGGGGACCATCCGCCGCGACCTGGACATCCTCGGCTTCCTCGCCGACATCGCCGGCAAGAACGAACACCTCAGCGGCTATCAGCCGGCCGCCCTGATTCGCGAATTCAGCCGCACCCTGCTTCAAGAACTGGATTTCCGGCGCGAGTTGCGCAACTTGCAGATCTTCCGCCGCAATTTCGCCGGCGATGAGACGGTTGTGTTCCCGCGGCCGCATCCGGAACTGACCACCGGCCGTTTTCTGACGCTGGATCGTATCGACGGGTGCAGCCTGGCCGACACGAAGAGTCTCGAGAAGGTGGACATCGACCGCAAGGAACTTGCCCGGCGGGGCGGCAATGTGTTCGTGCAGATGATCTTTCGCGACGGCTTCTATCACGCCGATCCCCATCCGGGCAATCTGCTGATTCTGCCCGGCGGGAAGATCGGGCTCCTTGATGCCGGGATGGTCGGCCGGATCGACGAAGTCCTGCGCAAGCAGATCATCGACATTCTGATGGCCGCCGGCGATCGCGATGCCCAGCGCCTGACCGATGCCGTCCTCCGGGTCTGCGGAGTTCCGGCCGAACTCGACCGCGCGGCCTTGAGCACGGACCTGACCGAGTTGTTCGACGAGTTCGGCGCCCAGGATGTGGGCAAGATCAACGTCAGTGGCGCGCTCAATGCCATCACCGGGATCATGCACCACCATCGCCTGCGGCTGCCGGGGAATCTGTCGATGTTGATCAAGTGCCTGATCCTGCTGGAGGGAACGGCCTGCCTGCTCAATCCGAGCTTCAACCTGGCCGAGCTGCTCGAGCCGTGGCGCCGGAAACTGGTGCGGCAGCAGCTCTCGCCGAAGGCGCGGCTGCGAGAGATTGGACGACTGTACACCGACTGGGAACGGACGGCCGAGGCGGTGCCCAAGGCGGTGACGCACATGATCGACCGGCTGGAGAACGGCCGGTTTGCGATTCACCTGGAGCACCAGCACCTCAAGTCGGCCGCCAATCGCGTGGTGGTGGGGATGTTCATCAGTGCGCTGCTGTTGGCGTCGTCGATCCTGATTGCCCGCGATGTTCCGCCGAAACTGTGGGGCCTGTCTGTGCTGGGAATGGTGGGATACGGGCTTGGTCTGGTTTTCGGGTTCCGGATGCTCTGGACCAACCGCGACCGGCTGGTGGCGCGCCGGCAGGGGGATTGGGATTAGTAGTGGGGCCGACGCCTTCGTCGTTGTGATGGGCCGCTCTTTGCCGATATAATGGATACCATGGTCGCTCTGATTCAATCTCTTGCGGCGCTTCGCCACAGGCGGGCGGAGATACTCGCGGCAGCACACAGCCGCGGCGCGCTGAATGTGCGAATCATAGGGTCTGTGGCTCGCGGTGAGGCTGATGAGGCCAGCGATGTTGATTTTCTTGTTGATTTTGAGCCCGGCCGGACTGTGTTGGATCATGCCGGCTTGATTGTCGACCTGCAAGGCTTGTTGGGAGTGAAAGTGGACGTGGCAGATTCCGATGGGCTCAGATCCCGTGTTCGGGAGCGTGTGCTTCGCGAGGCCCAACCGCTATGAGAGACGATCCGGCGAGACTTCGGGACATTCTTGACGCCATCGCGGCCGTGGAGAAATACGCCGTCCGGGGCCGGTTGGGTTAGCGTTTGAAGAGGACGAACTCATCCAGACTTGGGTGATCCATCATTTGCAGATAATTGGCGAGGCATGTCGTGGCCTTTCCGAGTCGTTTCGTGATTCCCATCCCGAGGTTCCCTGGGGCGACATCATGGCAATGCGGAATGTGCTCGCCCATGTGTACTTCGGGATCAGCCTGGAGAAGGTCTGGGCCGCCGTGGAACACGATCTGCCGGAACTCAAGCACCAAGTCCAGAAGATGCTGGATTCCGCTACGTCGTCGTAGTATCCAGCGTAAACACCAAGATGTGCCCATGGGCGTTCCCGAACGATACTGGCGTTTTCGAACCAAGGCGGCGACGGACGCTCTCGCAACCCGCTTTGGGCTACCCAACGAGCCAAACATGCAGGACTGGCCGTGGGAGGTGGCGGATTTCTCGCGTCTGCCAGAGCTCCTCGCCGCGTTGGAGGGAGGCGATTTGACCGATGACGAGCGATTCACGCTATCGGAAACGGTGATGCAGTGCTTTGAGAATCTGGCCGATGAGGGACGTGCGGTCTCGGACATCTCGAACATGGATGAGTGGCAGAGGTTCGTCTTGCTTCTTCGCGCTCGTCCCGCACTCCATGCGCACACACTCTGTTACTGGTCGTCGCCGGATGCCTTCGACATCACTCCTTTGGTGCGGCCGCTCTGGGCCGAAATCGAGCCGCTGCTTCGGCATGCGGAATAGCGGACGACATCCCGTTGTGCCGGATCTTCCTCAGACCAGTGGGTGGTTCATCCTACCTGCCGCCAATCCATTCTTAGCCCAGCACCTTTTTCGCAAACGCTCTCGCCGTTTCGAGCGCATCGCCCAGCTTGGACGGGTCTTTGCCGCCGGCCTGGGCCATTTGGGGGCGGCCGCCGCCGCCGCCGCCGGCTACCTTGGCCGTCTCGCGGATCCAGTCCCCGGCTTTCAGGCCCTTGGCGATCAGGTCATCCGAGACGGCGGACACGAAACTCACCTTCTCGTCGGCCACGGTGCCGAGCATGATGGCATGGGTGGGGGATTTCTTCTTGAGCGAGTCCATGGCGGCGCGGAGTTGCTCATCCGCGGCACCGGGGATCTCGCCGACGATCAGCTTGCCGCCGCCGGCGGCCGGGGCATCATCCAGCAGCTTCGCGGCGGCGGCGACGGGATCGACCGCTCCGCCGCCGGAAGCCAGCTTCTTCTTGAGCGTCTTGATCTCCTCCTGCAACCCGGCCACGCGCTGAGGGATCATCTCAGGGGCAGCGCTCAGAGTCTGCGAGATGGCCTTGAGTTGCTGGTCCATCTTCTGCACATGTTCGACCGCGCCTCGGCCGGTGACGGCGGTGAGGCGGCGGATGCCCTTGGCGACGTTCTCCTCGGAGATGATCTTCATGAAGCCGGCCTGGCCGGTGTGCGCCAGGTGCGTGCCGCCGCAGAACTCGATGGAGTTGTCGACGGCCGCATGCTGTCGCGGATCATCGGTGCCGATGGCGATGACGCGGACGGGGTCGGGATATTTCTCGCCGAAGACGGCCCGGACGCCAGCCAGCTTCTTGGCATCGTTCAGCGGCATGATCGTGGCGCTGACCGGCAGGTCGCTGTAAATCTTCTCGTTGACGAGCTTCTCAACCTGGGCGATTTCACCAGCCGACACTGGCTTGTCGTGGGAGAAGTCGAAGCGCAGCTTGTCCGGATCGACCAGCGAGCCCTTCTGGTCGACGTGGTCGCCGAGAACCTTGCGCAGCGCCCAATTGAGCAGGTGTGTACTGGTATGGTTGCGCATGGTGTCCAGGCGCGAGCCATCGACGGTGAGCGTGGCGGTTTGGCCGGGCTGGATGTGCCCGTCGGTCACCGTGCCCCAGTGCAACACGTGGTCGCCCTTGCGCTCGGTGGAGGTGACCTCGAATTCGCCGGTCGGCGTGTTGATGGTGCCGACATCGCCAACCTGGCCGCCTTGTTCGGCGTAGAAGTTGGTCTTGTCGAAGAGCAGGGCGACGGATTCGTCTGCCCCGAGTTGGCCGGTCGTAGCGACGCCCGCGCCTTGGATCCAGCCCACGATGGTGGCGTGGGTGGCAAGCGGGCCGTACTTGGGCGAATCGTCGGTCTTCTTGAAACCGCCGAGATCGACCGCGACTTCGAGATGCTGCTTGCGGCCTTCGCCGGATGTGCGGATGTGCTGGGCCCACAAGTGTTCGTATTGCTCGCGATCGACGCCCAGGCCGCGTTCCTGGGCAAGCTGCGTGGTCAGGTCGATGGGGAAGCCGAGCTGCTGGTGCAGGTCAAACGCAGCCTTGGCCTCAATGATGCGCGACCCGGAAGCGGCCGACTTGGCGGCGTCTTCGAAGACTCTCAATCCGCGTTCGACGGTGGCGAAAAAGCTTGCTTCCTCGTCCTTGATGATCGTCGCGACCTTCTCCGGATTGCGACGCAGTTCGGGAAACGCATCGCCCATCTGCCCGGTGATAACCGGGACGAGTTTGAACAGGAACGGCTCCTGGAACTTCATCACCTGATAGCCGAAGCGCACGGCCCGGCGGATGACGCTGCGCAGCACGGCGTCGCGCTTTTTGTTGCCGGGCTTGGCGCCGTCCGTGATCGCGAAGGTGGACATGCGGGCGTGGTCGGCGATGACGCGGAAGGCGGTGTCCATCTGCGAATCCAGTTTGCTGGTGTACTGCGCCTTGGCCAGGTCGCCGATGGCCAGCATGAGGGGCTTGAACACATCCGTGTCGTAGTTGCTGCCGGCCTTCTGGATGACCGAGCAGATGCGCTCGAAGCCCATGCCCGTGTCAACGTGCCGCGCCGGCAGGGGGGTGAGGCGGCCATCGGTTCCCCGGTTGAATTGAATGAAGACCAGGTTCCAGATTTCCATGACCCGGGCGTCGCCGGCGTTGACGAGGTTCTTGCCGGACTTGTCGGGCGTCAGGTCGATGTGGATTTCCGAGCAGGGTCCGCACGGGCCGGTCTCGCCCATCTCCCAGAAGTTGTCCTTCTTATTGCCGAGATGGATGTGGTCGGGGTTGATGTCGGTGACGGTCGCCCAGATTTCGGCCGCTTCGCGGTCGGCGTCCAGCCCCTCGGCCGGGTCGCCCATGAAGACGGTGGCGTGCAGGCGCGACTTGTCCAGCCCCCACTTGCTGGTCAGCAGGTCCCAGGCCCAGGCGATTGCCTCCTTCTTGAAATAGTCGCCGAAAGACCAGTTGCCGAGCATCTCGAAGAAGGTGTGGTGGTAAGTGTCCTTGCCGACGTCGTCGAGGTCGTTGTGCTTGCCGCCGGCGCGGATGCACTTCTGGGTGTTGGCCGCGCGGTGGTAGTCTCGTCTTTCGGTGCCGAGGAAGATGGGCTTGAACTGGTTCATGCCCGCGTTGGCGAAAAGGAGCGTCGGGTCGTCAAGCGGGACCACGGGCGACGACGGCACGTAGGTATGGCCGTGCTGCTTGACGAAGAAGTCGATGAACTGCTGGCGGATTTCCTGACTGGTCATGTTTCTCTTCCACTAAGGTGGGGGGATTATCCCGAAGAATGACGGCCGATCAAGCCGAGCAGGCTTCGTCGTCGTGCCGGTGGGACAGACATTCTTGTCTGTCATCGATTGGCCCGTAGGACAGACATTCTTGTCTGTCGGCGCATTCCTGCCCCTCCGAAGTCATTCGAAGAGGTTCCGCCGATTCTGTCGCGCACTCTTCTCACCGTTTCCTTCGTCCCGCATCCCGCTCACGCTGATGCTCCGTCGCCTGGCGCAGCGCCCGCTTCTCCCGCCAACTCAGGCTCAGCATGCCATGGGCCGAGACTTTGGCCAGGATCTCGTCAACCCGCCGTCGCTCGCCACGCTCGGCCGCGGCGGCTCTTGACGCGCGCCGGCGCGCCCACCAACCCGGCCGATCTGCTACTTCATACGCGGCCGAATAGAGTCCTTCCTCCTCGAATTCGCCCGGCCCCGCCGCCTTCAGCATCTGCCGCTGCTGCATGCACGTGTAAAATCCGAACCCCGCGATCAGCACGAGCCAGAAGTTGAGCGTCACCACCCCCACCATCGCCGCAATGATCGCACCAATCATGCCGACCATCGTGGCGAACATCATCGACTTGTAGTACCCCACCTTGAACCAGAGCAGCTCCTGGATCATGCGGCCGCCGTCGAACGGATAAAACACCAGCGTGAGGTTGAACGCGGCCAGGGCATAGTTCACCAGGAAGATCCAGAAGAGATAGTACGTGAAGAGGCTCGTGGGGATGAACGACTTGAGCCCGCTCGTCAGCGGAAACCAGGGGATCGCGCCGGCCGAGTGGCTGAGGACCACCAGCAACGTACCGGTCACGATGCAGATCAGGATGTTGACCAGCGGTCCGCAGGCGGTGCTGACGAAGCTCGGCCACGGCCGGTGCGGAGGAGCCGTGTGGGCGAGCCCGCCAAGCGGCCACATGAGGATGTCGTCGCCGTGTCCGCCCATGATCCGGGCCCCGAAGATGTGTCCGAACTCGTGCAGCAGGACGCTGATGAACAGGATGGCCATCGCGGTGAGCGTGTTTTTGGCCCCGAGCCCGCCGGAACTGGTGAGCAGTTCCACTCCGATGTAGACGATCATGCTCGCGTGCATGCGGACGCGCACGCCGAATAGCGTGAACAGCGGCACCGAGCCGACCAGGAGCCACATGGCCGGATTGCCAGTGGGTCCGGAGTCGCGGTCGCGATAGTAGGGGCGATCCTGAAACGCCATGGTATACCCGAATGCCGTCGTCGGGATAGGCTACCACATGTGGGAGGACGGTCAAACATCAACAGTCCTTGATTCCCCGCCCGCCCGCTCTAACATTCTCCCCGTCTCAAACTCGTGGTGGTCTGCATGGAAAACAAGGCGGTCGGCATCTGTCTTCTGGGCTGCGGCATCGTCGGCAGCGGCGTCGTCAAGGTCCTTCTCGAACAGAAGGACCTCCTCTTCCGCCGCACCGGCGTCAACTTCGAACTCCGCCACGTCGTGGTCAAGAGCAAGGAAGAATACCCGGCCAACGCGGCCGAACTGCCCATGTCCACGGATCCCCTGCCCGCCATCGACGACCCCGCCAGCCAGATCGTCGTTGAACTCATCGGCGGCACCGGCGTGGCCGGGCAGTTCATCGAACGTGCCCTCAAACTTGGCAAACCCGTCGTCACCGCCAACAAAGCCCTGCTGGCCGTGCGCGGCCCGGAACTCTTCGCCCTGGCCCGCCAGAACAACACCTGTATTGCCTTCGAGGCCAGCGCCGGCGGCGGCATCCCCATCATCGACGCCCTCATGCGCGGGCTCGTCGCCAACCGCGTCGACGCCCTCCTGGGCATCGTCAACGGCACCTGCAACTTCATTCTCACCAGGATGACCCAGAACGGCTGGGGTTACGAACAGGCGCTCAAGGAAGCCCAGCGACTTGGCTTTGCCGAAGCCAATCCCGCCATGGACGTCTCCGGCCGGGATGCGGCCCAGAAACTGGCCATCCTCGCCGGCCTCGCCTTCAACTGCCGCGTCCGCGAGGAGGACATCCACCTGGAAGGCATCGACAAGCTCGACGCGGTCGACCTCGGTTTCGCGGCCCAGTTCGGCTACGTGATCAAACTGCTGGCCATCGCCGAACGCCGCGACAACGACCGCATCTCGCTCCGTGTGCATCCGACGCTGGTCCACAAGGACGATCTACTGGCCGACGTGTCAGGGTCATTCAACGCCATCAGCTTCTACGGCCACGCCCTGGGCCACGCGCTGTTCTACGGCCGCGGGGCGGGGCAGATGCCCACCGCCAGCGCCGTTGTCTCCGACATCATCGGCGTTGCCCTCGGCACCACGCCGTTGCAGTTCAAGCAACTCAACATGTACCCGGACAAGGTCGAGCCGGTGAAGGTGCTGCCGTTCGATGAACTCCAGTCGCGCTACTACGTGCGGCTCACCGCCAAGGACCAGCCCGGCGTGCTGGCGCAGATCACGGCCGCCCTCGGCCGCCACTGGATCAGCCTCTCGGCCATCCACCAACCCGAATCCGACTCCAACGGCGGCGTGCCCGTCGTCATCACCACGCACTTGGCCAACGAAGGCGCCATGCAGTCGGCCCTCAAGGAGATCGACTCGCTGCCGACCATCCTCGCGCCGACCATCTGCATCCGCATCATCGACCAGCCGCAGGAATATGGAAGAAAGTAAGGGCGGAAGGATGAAGGATGAAGGATGAACGATGAACGATGAATGCGGAATACTGGCGAACCCGGAACCCCGACCCTTGAACCCTCGACAATGAAATACGCAATCATCATCCCCGACGGTGCTGCCGATGAGCCGCTCAAGGAACTCGATGGGCGAACTCCGCTCGATGTGGCCGCGACGCCCAACATGGACCGCCTCGCCGCCGAGGGCCGCATGGGCCTGGTCCACACGGTTCCCCCCGGCTTCGAGAGCGGCAGCGACGTCGCCACCATGTGCCTGCTGGGCTATGCCCCATCGAAGTATCACACCGGCCGCGCGCCGCTCGAGGCCGCCGCCCAGCATATTGTGCTCGCCCCCGCCGACTGGGTCTTTCGCTGCAACCTGGTGACCATCAAGAACGGCATCATGAAGGACCACTCCTCCGGCGGCATCTCCAACGACGATGCCCGCACGCTCCTGGCCGAACTGGCCAAACACGTCACCATCCCCGGCTTCCAGTTCTATCCCGGCGTCAGCTATCGCAACCTGCTGGTCTATCGCGGCGGGCAGGAGTTCGACCTCAAGACCAAGCCGCCGCACGAGTTTCCCGAAGAGCCCGAAGCGAGATACCTGCCCACCGGCAAGGGCAGCGAGATCCTTCGCCAGATGATCGAGACCTCGAAGAAGCTCTTCGCCGAGCATCCCATCAACCAGGCCCGCCGCAAAGCCGGCGTGAACGACGCCTCGCAAATCTGGCTCTGGGGCCAGGGCCACGCCCCCAACATGCCCACCTTCGTCCAGCGCTTTGGTGTCAAATCCGCAGCCATGATCACCGGCGTCGACCTGCTCCGCGGCCTGGCCGTCCTGCTCGGCTGGGATGTGCTCGAGGTTGCCGGCATGACCAGTTTCCACGACACCAATTACGCCGGCCAGGGCGTGGCGACGGCCGCCGCTCTCGACAGGTTCGACCTGGTCTTCTCGCACATCGAAGCGCCCGATGAGGCCTCGCACCAGGCCGACTGGAAGACCAAGATCGCCGCCATCGAGCACATCGACAAACACGTTGTCGGCCCGGTGATGCAGAAGATGCGGTCGTTCCCCCAGTGGCGCCTGCTGGTGATGCCCGACCACCCCACGCTGATCAGCAACCGCAAGCACGGCTACGGCCCGGCCCCGTTCGTGATGGCCGGCACCGGCATCAAACAGGCGCAGCAGGGGCCCTACTGCGAGAAGAACGCCGCCAGCGGCGTGCGCATCGAGCAGGGGGAGAACCTGATGGAGTATTTCCTGCACGGGACGTAGGTGGGCGCCGCGGCCGCGCCCCTGATCGGGAGCAGGACAGTTATTGCGGGCGGTTGCGGCCCCGAATGGGGCCGCCGGAGTGTAGCCACGGGTGGAGCGACGCCGCCCTGGGCGTCGCGGAACCCGTGGTGGATGGTTCCTGGTTCTTTCTTTTCGCCCCGGCGCTCCGGGGCGGACTGCTCAGATCGACACGTTTCCCACGCGTTCCGCTCCGCCCGCCTTGCGGCGGGCTGCGCTTCACCCGTGGCTACTACCGTCCGGCCGGCCACGCCGGCGCCGGGGCCGAAACCATGCCCGCAACGATTGTCCTGCACCCGCCCTGATCGTCCCAGAACCTGGCAACTTGACAATCTGGCGATCCGGTGATGGCAGAAATCTCCTCACGCTGCAACGAAGTCGCCGGCAATTCACAACGGCGTCGGTCCCGCCCTGTTGGCCTGCGGCGAGTAGGACACCTGGGTCCCTCGTTGTTCGAGCGCCACAATGGCCCGCATGGCGGTGGAACCCGATTCGATGTTGAGCTGGTTGAATCGCACATCGAGGGACTTCAAGCGTGTCATCTGTTCCAGGCCGTCCAGGCTGGTCAGCCCACAACTACGCGCGTTTAGCTTGCGCAATGCAGTCATCCCGCTCAGGGGGCTGAGATCGACCACCTGGCTGTCATGAACGTTCAGCGCCACCATCCTGGTCATCCCCGACAAAGCACTGATGTCGCGGGCATGGTTCAATCCCAGGTCCAGGTGCTGCATCCGGGTCAGTTCACGCAACGGGCTGACATCCGAGATGAGATTCTCGTAGAGATGCAGGGAGTTCAGTTTCACCAGCCCGCGCAGGGGGCCGAGGTCGGTGATGTGATTCCCATTCAGGTTCAGGCAGGTCAGGTTCTTCGCGTACTCCAGGCCGGTCAGGCTGGTGATTTCGTGTGCGGGATCGTGATAGTGCATGGCGACCAGAGATGTCAGCGACAGCATGTCGGCCGCCGTGATCTGGCCGCCGGATCGATGCAGCGCCTGCAGGATTGCCGCCCGCAAACTGGCGTCCGGAATCTGAACAACCGGACTTGGCGCGATCATGGCGACAGTCTGTGCGGGTGTCGCTCGCACGGAGCCGACCTTCGTGGCCGATGGAGGAACGGCCGCCGCCAACGCCACAGGGTTGGCCGTCGCCGTCAGGTGCAGTCGCCGGTCCAGCGTTTCCATCCAGTTCGCCGACATCTCAGACTCCCTTTCCGCCCGGAAGGGCGATTGGTCCGATGCTAAGGAGCGAACATGAACACCACCTGACGCTGCTGGATTTGCACACCTTGACCCGTCCGGCTCACCGAAGTCTTTGGCATAAGATGACCTGAATCAGGAGCTTCTCCACAAACCATCGCCGTTCGCGCGAGCGGTGGGCGAATACGCCCACCCACGCCTTCGGATTCTTCATCCGTGTCATCCGTGAAATCCGTGGCGATCTTTCCGGCAGCCGGAGCAGATGATCTCACACAAAGGCGCCAAGACGCAAAGAAGACCGAATCACCTCCGCCGTATTCTTTGCGCCATTGCGCCTTTGCGTGAGACTCTTCCGCGGATGCCGCAGCGGGTCGCCGGGTTCAGGACGACTCCCGGCCGCATTCGGGGCAGCGGGGCAGGCGCGGGCCGGTGGCGTCGGGTGTGGCGCGGAGATCGTAGCCGCAGTGGAGACAGAGCCCCAGCCGCACCCGCCGGGCCCGCCGCCTCCAGCGCCGCAACCAGCAGAGGGGAGCAATCAGCGTCAAGACCATGGGGAACCAGAGGGGGATGATTACGCTGGTAAAACTCCGTCCCGCGCCGAAGACGTCATAGTCCTGACGGGCTAGGTCGAAGCCAAGCCACGAGTCTTTCCACATCGCTTCCAGAAATGAACGTGTTTGTCTCGGATCCCATTCGCTGGAGTCGAAATGCCAGCCGGGTCGATAGTTTGGGGGAGAATCCCATGGGGTATACACGAAGAAATGGAACCTTCGCGGAATTATGGTGAGCCCCACCGATTGCCTTGAGGATCGAATGTACTCGATCCCCTCGTGTACGCGCAGGCTCCGCTCCCACAAGCAGCCCAGCCCGATGCCCAGCAGCAGCGACAGGGCCGCGAGGAAGGAGAGGTTGAACACGCGGCGCAGGCCCGCGCGGAGCAGGCGGAGGATCACGCGGGGGATTTTAACCGCTGGAGCCGGCCCGGCAATCGGGGTCGTTCTTCCGGAAACAGGAGAAGAAGATCTCGCGCAGAGGCGCGGAGGCGCAGAGAATACAGCGGAATGGAACTGGTCTTCTCCGCGCCTCCGCGCCTCTGCGCGAGACTCTTCCGTAATCGT
>JBIOJL010000145.1:0-13051 GCA_044450885.1 Tepidisphaerales bacterium | reverse complement strand
CGTGAAGGAACTGGCGGCGCTGGCCGCATATGCACGGCAGGTGCAGGGAGATCAAACCGCTCCGCAGGCGATTGTGCCGGCGTTGGCCGCTTTGAAGACGAGTCTGGGTTTGACTGCGGACTTGAACGCGACCGATCCCGCAGTCAAGATGGCACTGGCCGGCTATGTGCGGAATGGACTGGGCAAGGCCGCGAGTGTTGAGCAAACCGCAACCGTGCTGGCCGACCTCAAGGCCGCCTTGGGGTTGGATGCACGGGTGTTGGCAGGCGATGCGGTTGTCAGGGAGGCCATCGCCACGTATGCACGGGATGGCCTGGCAAAACCAGACACTGTCCAGGCGACGGTGACGGTGCTGGGGAATCTCAAGAAGACGCTGGGATTGCCGGACGACGTGTACAAGAACGATCCGGTCATCAAAGAAGCCGTGGCCACGTATGCCCGCAAGGGCCTGGGCAATCCCGCGACCGTTGAGGCGACCGCGAAGGTGCTGGAGGGCCTCGGGGATTCCGCGGCCGAATTCAAGGATGACCCGATCGTCAGGGAGGCCATCGTCAAGTTCGCCCAGGACGGATTGAAGGATGCGGCCAAAGCACGGGAAACGGCGACCGCATTGGTGAGCCTGATGAAGAGCCTCGGCCTGGCGCCGGAAGTGTTCGCGAAGGATCCGAAGATCGCAGCGGCGCTCTCCAGGTTCGTGCTGGATGGGTTGAAGGATGCGGCCAAGGTCCAGGAGACGGCCGCGGCGCTCGCCGGCTTGCAGGAAGTAATGAAACTGGACACGCAGGCGTTGAAGAACGACGCCGGCGTCATGAAGGCCATCTCCGAATTCGCCAGGAACGGATTGAAGGACGCGGCCACCGTGCAGGCGACGGCGACCGCACTGGCGAGCCTGAAGGCAGTCCTGGGGCTGGCCGACGATGCGTACAAGGGCGACCCGGCCATCCAGGCTGCGATCACCGAGTCTGCGCAGAAGGGGTTGAGGAACGCGGCGACCGTGGAAGCCACCGTGGCGTACATGGAGAAGGTCAACGCGACGATGGGTTTTGCTCCCAAAGTCGACGGCAAAGACCCGTTCATTCGGTCCAATCTCGCGTTGTACCGGGGCAGGCTGGCGAAGCTCAAGGAGAACGACAACTCCGCCGCAGTGGCGCTGGCCGGGGAACTGCTCAAACCAGACGCCGGCCTCAGCGACGTTGTCCACAAGAACCTCGTCGCCGGGTTGCAGGAGCAGTTGGCCGCCTGGAGGAAATACCAGTCCCAACTTGACGCCAAAGGCGGCCCGAAAGACGCCGGCTTCACGTTGAGCCCACAGTTGAGCAGCGACGATGTCAAAGTCTATGAAAGGCAGGTCGGTGGACAGACCAGACGGCTGGTTTTCGGACGCCTCATCGTCAACGGTGAGGCCGTATTTCTGTGTACGACGGAGACGCCCATTTGGGCGGTCGACGCGCTGGTGGACGGCGGCAAGGAACTCGGGGACGTGCTGGGCATCGATGCACCCGTCTCTGTCAACAAACAGGGTCCGTGTCCATGGTACACCAACAAGGGAATTTCCGTACTGACCATCCGTCCGGGCTGGCTGCCGGCGTATAAGCTGCCGGACGGCAACACTTTCTGGCCGTTTCCGGCCGCCCTGTGCGACGATCCCAAGTCGCCGACGAAACTCGTTCCCGCGACCGCCAACGCCAGCAGGGACCACCCGCTCGACTGGATCAGTCCGGACGCGGCGAAAGGCATCGCCACCGGACTGGGTTGCCGTCTGGCGACCTCGGCCGAATGGCTTGCGGCAGCGGCCCAACAGGTCAATCTGCCGAACTTGCGGGACAGCAGTTGGAAACAGGTCGCCGATCATTTGAACAATGCGCCGAACAGACAGGGCATCATCCCCCTGCCGTGTCTGCTGGAAAAGTTCTCGTTCGCGCCCAGCACCGACCTCGTGGCCTGGGACGGGGCAACGCTGACCGCGGCGGCGGCGGCGATCGGACTGACGCCCAAATGGAATCTGCCCGGCGGCGCATACGACGACAAGCATCCCTTCTTCTGGCCGGCCGACCCCGAGTTTGACGCGAACCCGGGCGGGAAGCCGAAGTTCAAAGACCTGATCGGCAACGTCGGCGAGTACGTGGTGGATGATACCCGATAAACAGATACGCATCGCCGGCGGTTCGGCGCTGTCGGACCCGGCCGCGGGTCTGGGCGTGCAGAAAGATGTGGCCGCCGCCGGTATCGGCTATGCCGACGTCGGTCTTCGCCTGGCGTTCACGCCGGTGAAAGAGGGTCCCCAGCCGGACATTGCCCGGAAGGTAAAGGAGTTGCTGGACAATGCGAAATACGCAACGGCGAACGGGGCGAATCCGTGATCGGGCAGCCAAAACCATGCCCGCCCGAGAGGCATCTTGTAGGGGCGCGGCGACGGGCATACAATTCACCAGAAGTTGGGACAAATGCATCAACTCTAACGATTTGGGGAGAAGCTTGTGGCTGACGCAGTGCAAAATCGCGACCGGGACAAGTTGCTGGGTGCCACCGCCAACCGGCTGCGGCTGATTCAGGCCGACTTCGCCGATGAGACCGAGCAGGTGCGGCGGGATTATCTGACCGACGAGATCCAACGCGCGCTCTCGGGCCTGGTGCCCGAGGAACGCGGAACCTTCCTCAAAGAACTGGCCGACCGGTTCCCGACATGGGACCAGAAGGTCGACATATCCACCAAACCCGCGGGGCGGACCCAGGGACTGATGGATTTCGAGGAACTCAAGGACCCGGGCTTCCTCATGTCGCGGCTGCTGGAACTCGTGCCGCAGTTGTCTCCCATCGCCAGGGATGCGATCACCTCGCAGTTGCAAAAGGCCGGCCTGGCGCCCACCGGCAACTCGGAATTCCCCGCGGACGTGGTGGCGGCCATGCGGCCAAAATTGCAGTTGCAGGCGAGCGAGACGCCCACGGCGGCTAACATACTGGAACTGGCCGGACTGCTGGCCGAGTTCGCGGCGTCTCTGGACCAGCTCATCTGGCAGACCTGGCGGACGATTTCGCCGCGGTCGACCATCCGGCCGCCGCGGCAGATGACCCGGACGCTGGGTCGGTTTGCAATCGCCGATCGCGACACGCCGCGCGGACAGGTCAACCAGGATCTGGAGCGCACGCGGCAGGCGGTGGCGGCGATCATCTCCGCGATCTCGCAGGCATCGAAGGTGTTCGCCCACAATTACGCGGCCAAGTACGCCCCGGCGGAAGTCGAAGGCCTGGCCAACATGGAAGGCGGCTGGTCGCTGGGCAGCAAGGAAGCGAAGAACTGGAAGAAGTACCTGGAACTGGCCCCGAGCAAGGACGCAGTGGGTTTTGAGGCGGCCATCGAGAACGAGATCCGCCAGGCATTGGCCGACTACGCCGAGTCGCTGATGCGCGGCCTGGCCAAGTAGTATGGATGACAGACGGGAATGTCTGTCCCACCGGAACAAGCACTGGAGCATCCGAATGCCCAACATTGGACAGGTTCACTGGCATGAAGGTCTGTTCCTGCAGCCGCACCATCTGCAGGCGACGCAACGGACCCTGATCGAGCAGACCATCGCCGAGCGCAAGCTGGGGTTCGCATACCCCTATGGGATGATCGACTCGCGGGTTTCTCCGGACGCCATGGAAAACCTGATGGTACGGTTCGACCGGCTGCGGGTAATCATGCCCTCGGGCCTCGAGGTTCACGTCCCCGACAACTGCGACCTGCCGGCGCTGGACATCAAGAAGCCGTTCAGCGAGGGAACGGGAACCTTCACCGTCTACCTGGGGGTGCCGCTCTGGTACGCCAGCCGCGGCAACACCATCGAAACCACCGGCAAGGACGACTGGAAGACCAAGCGCATCTACCGCGTGGCCGAGGTCAGCCTGCCCGACGAGAACACCGGCGACAACCCGCAACCGATGCTGACGCGGCGGATCAACGCCCGGCTGATGCTGGAAGACGAGGACCGCACCGACCTCGAGGTGCTGCCGCTGATCCGCATCACCCACGCAACCGGCGCCGATGTGGGCATGCCCCGCCAGGACCCGGCCTTCATCCCCGCCTGCTTCGTGCTCACGGGTTCTCCCACCTTGCGCGACCTGTGCCGCGACCTGGCCAACCAGATCGAGGCCAGCCGCAAGGAACTGGTCATCCAACTCACGCGCGGCGGGTTCTCCATCGAGACCATGCGGGGCATGCAGTTCGAGCAGATGATGCGCCTGCGCACGCTCAACCGCTTCTCGGCACGCCTCCCCCACCTGGTCATGGCGCCATCGGTGACGCCCTTCCAGATCTACCTCGAGCTGCGCGAGTGCCTCGGCGAACTGGCCGCCCTGCACCCCGACCGCGACCAGTTCGACGTGGCGGCCTATGACCACGACAACCCGGCGGTGGCGTTCAACGAATTGTCGCAGCGCATCCGCTCGCTGCTCCGCGGCGCCGTGTCGGCGCGTTTCATCAAGCTCGAGTTCGTGCGCGAAGGGGGCCTGTTCACGGCCACCATGACCGACGAACACCTGACCGCCCCGAACGAATACTTCCTGGCGATCAAGACCAAGGACGACGCCAAGGCGGTGGCGACGCTCGTAGAGAACGCCGACCAGTTCAAGTTCATGGCCCGGAGCCTGGCGGCGCAGCGCATCTGGGGCGTGAAACTGACCGAGGAACGGCACCCGCCGCTGGAACTGCCGTCGCAGTCGGGGTTGCACTACTTCCGGCTCGGCCGCACCGAGTCCCAGCGCATGTGGGACCGCATCCGCGACGAGAAAGCGGTGGCGATCCGCTGGCCGGACGCGGCGACTTCGGACTACGCCATCACCCTGTACATGACCATTTCCGGGGAGAAGTAACCTATGACGCTCCTTGAGCTTTGCGATCCCCTGTTCCAGTACATGTGCCGCTTCAACCGCTCGGCGCGCAAGCACGTGGCGATGGAGCTCTCCTCCGTGCGGGCCGACATCAAGGCGATGCTCGCCGACATGCGGGCACGTGCCAACGCCACCGCCAGTTCGCCGGGCGCGGCCGGGTACAACCCGGTGCTGCCGTCGCAGTTCGAGAAAGTCGAGCTGGTCCTGATGTTCTTCGTCGACTTCACGATCAAGTCGGCAGGGCTGCCCAACGCCGCCGAATGGCAGGAACTCGCCTTCGAGCGCAAGGAACTCGCCGGCGATGAGCGGTTCTTCGAGCTGCTCGATGAAACGCTGGCCGATCGTGCCGAGGCCGCCAACGAACGGCTGCTGATCTTCTACACCTGCATGGGCCTCGGTTTTACCGGCTGGTACACCGGCCAGCCGGAGTATCTCCGCAAGAAAATGATGGAATGCGCCGGGCGGGTGAGAAACTTCATCCTGGTGGACCAGCAGTCGCGCATCTGTCCGGATGCCTATGAGAACGTGAACACGGCCAACCTGATCGAGCCCCCGGCGTCGAGCCTGGTGGGGATCATGATCGTGCTGCTGGGCATGGGCATCGTGCTCATCGGCGCGTACGTATACTATTACAAATCGGCGTCGGACGGGCTTCTGGCGATCCTCAACACGATCATCTCCAAAGGCGCCGGCGCCAAGTAACCGGCCGGCAGGAGTTTCTGACATGGCTCAAGACATGGGATTCAACGAGGCTATGGGCGGCGCTTCCAGGGCCGCGCAGCTCGGGATGTTCCTGCTGGCCGGCGGCTCGGTCATGGCCGCCATCGGTCTGGCGGTGGACTGGAAGACGGCGCTGATCGTCGGCGCGGGGTTCGTCGTCGTCCTGCTGATGCTGCTGCTGTACTTCTGGATTCTGCGGCTCATGAAAGGCCGCAAGGCCAAGCCGATGGAGCAGATGCTCCTGGAGAACTCGGGCGCCTCGCCGAACGCAATTTCCGAGCCGGCGCGGCGGGCGAAACTCGACGAGTTGCGCAAGTCGTTCGAGGGCGGCGTGCAGCGCTTCCGCGAGGCCGGCAAAAACATCTATTCGCTGCCCTGGTACGCGCTCGTCGGCGAACCCGGCTCCGGCAAGACCGAGGCCATCCGCCACAGCAAGATCGGTTTCCCGCCCGGTTTGCAGGACCAGCTCCAGGGGTCCGGCGGCACGCTGAACATGAACTGGTGGTTCAGCAACAATGCGATCATCATCGACACGGCCGGGCGGCTGATGTTCGAGGAGGCGCCGCCGGGGCAGACGACCGAGTGGAAAGAGTTTCTGGCACTCCTGTCCCGCTGCCGCCCGAACTGCCCGATCAACGGACTGCTGCTGGTCATCCCATCAGACTCGCTGATTCGCGACAACGCGGATCAGCTTGAGAAGAAGGCCGGGAAGATCGCCCGCCAGTTCGACAACATCCAGCGCCTGCTCGGCGTGCGCTTCCCCGTGTTCGTCGTCATCTCCAAAGCCGACCTGATCGTCGGCTTCCGCGAATTCTTCGATGGCGTCACCGACCCGCACCTGCAGGATCAGATCATGGGCTGGTCGAACCCCAACCCGCTGGATATGCCCTTCAACCCGGCCGAGGTGCAGAAGCACCTGGAGTCGGTGTCCTCGGCGCTGGTCAAGCGCCGCCAGGGGCTGATGCTCGACCCGGTACACACCGAAGACCCCAACGGCCGCCGCCTCGACCAGGTGGATGCGCTTTATGCCTTCCCCGAGAGCCTGATGCAGATCGCCCCGCGCCTGCGGCGCTATCTGGAGATGATCTTCGTGGCCGGCGAGTGGGCGCCCAAGCCGCTGTTCCTTCGCGGCATCTATTTCAACTCGGCCATGCGCGAGGGCTCGGCCCTCGACGCCGCGCTGGCCGAAGCCATGAAGGTCCCGCTCGACTCGCTGCCCGAAGGACGCGCCTGGGAGCGCGACCGTTCCTACTTCCTGCGCGACCTCTTTCTCGAAAAAGTCTTCCGCGAGCGAGGGCTGGTCACCCGGGCCGCCAACACCAGGAAACTCCAGCGCCGCCGCAAGCTGGCCGTCATCATCACCGGAATCATCGCCATCCTCGCGCTCGGGGGACTCACTTTCTGGGGACAGCACGAACTGCGCAAGGCCGTCGGCCGGGAATACAACGCCTGGGGTTCGGTGAAGACCGGGCAACTGTCGGCCAAGACGGAACTGGCCGGGCAGACGCGCTGTCTGCCCCTGCTGGTCCCCGATGACAGGCCGGCTCCGGCCACGACCTCCACCACGCGCCCGATGCCGCGCCTCTTCCGATACGCCGGCGGCGACGCCGTCCTCGCCGACAAGGACCCCGTCAAGATCGACGGGGAAGCGCAGACGCGCGTCGCGTTGCTGGCGTCCGCCGGCAGGTATGCCAGCGAAGAGACCAAGGTCAGCCCGATCTTCAAACCGATCTCCGCCGCCATCGGCGACATCAACGAAAAGAAACACAAGGCATATCGCGTGCTCGTGGACGACGCCATGGTCTGGCCGATGCTCGGCGCCACCCGCAAGAAGATGGGCCTCGAGACGGCCGCCACCTGGACGCCGGCCGCCGCGACCGCCCTGGGCGACCTCGTGCGCCTGGACACGCTTGCTTCGGGCCTGGCCCCGGCGCAGACAGGCAAGGTGGTGCTGGCCGGCCCCGGCGAGGCACAGGTCAAGGTCGAGGACCTGTTCGGCTACGTGCTTGAGGGGCCGGACGTCTCCGCGTTCAACGGGCACAAGGACCGGCTCCAGGGAATCCTGGACTCCGTCTACGGAACCATGGCCGCCCGCAAGGACGCCCCCGGAAAGCGCGACCCGGCCGACACCGCCGGCCGCGACGCCGACCACCAGGCCATCCAGACCGGTGTGCAGGCCCTGAACGATCACTGGCAGATCGAAGCCATGGGCGGCCGCGAGTGCCTTCGGCACATCGGCGATCTGACCGCCGCGCTCAAGCGCATCCGGGCGGCCGAAAAAGAGATCGAAATCAACGTCGGCCAGGCGCCCGTGAGCATGAAGGACTACGACGATCGCTCGCAGAAATGGCTCAAGGCGCTGGCCGAGTACGAGGCGGCGCAGAAGGATGCCGAAGCACTGATTGCGCTGATCAAGACCTATGGCTGGGACGACGGCCAGCCGCTCCGCGACCTGTTCGACAAGCAATTGAAGGCCAGCCTCGCCCGAGGCCAGGACGGCATCGACGGCATCCTGCGACAACTCCCCGACAGCGAACCGGCAAAACAACCCAAGTTCCTCGTGGACGTCCGCGCGGCGCTCGAGGGCATCAAGTCGCGCCTGGCCGGCATCGACGCGGCCAAGGCCCTGGCGGCACTGAAACTGCAGGAAGACATCGACAAGGTCGATGCGGAATATCTCCGCCTCGCCGCCGATGCGGACGGCAAACCGCTGCGGCTGTTCGCCGTCAAGCAGGCGATCTACTCCCGGGCGATCTCGCCCATCCTGCAGGACAAGATCGACTCGACCAAGGAAATCGAAACCGTGACGGAAACCCTCGCGGGGGTGACCGCGGAACTGGCTTCGGTGAAGACGCGGAACGACGAGACGCTGAACAAGAACGCCCCGTTCAAGGAGGTTCTGAAAACGGCCATCGACGGCAGCTCCAAGGTGCTGGATTACCGCTCGGCGGCCCAGCGACAGCGGGTCTGCGAGTCGATCCTGGGCAAACTCGCATCGGCCGCCGCCGGCGCCGGCCCGACTGCAACGCCGCCGAAGAACGTGCTGGGTTCCCGCGTCGAAGCCATTGCCCAGCAGGTGGAGAAATATCCGCCGCTAAGGCAGGACGCGGTGCCGTTCACCGACCTCAAGGACGCCGGGCGCTTCAAGGCCACCTACCTCCCGGCCGCCGCACAGGCAGTCCTCGAGGGCTGGCGGACGATCGAGGCGACGCTGGCGGACGATGCCAAGGCGGGCAATAAGATCATCGAACCCAAACCCCTGCGCGAGCGCATGGATGCCCTGCGGCCGCAGGAGGAACGATACATCGACGAGTATCGCGGCTACTGGGCAACGACGGTCCCGGGGCTGCTGGTCGTCAGGGACTTCACCTGGGAGGAATTCGCCAAGAGCAAACCCGAGGCGTTCTCGCTGCTGACCAGCCTGCTGAAAATCGGCAACCAGCAGAACGCGGCCCTGACCACCGTCTCGCCGTTTGCGACGGCCAAGCTCAAGCCCGACATCGACAAGGCCATCGACCTGACCGCCAAAGCCGATCAGACCTCGCTCGACCGCTTCCAGGTCGAGGTCGACCGCAGACTCCGGAACTGGTGCGCCAACACCGATCCGGCCCGGGCCCGTGCGGCCATCGTCCGGCTCAAGCCCGACAAGTTCATGCAGGACTATATGCTGGTGCCGCCGCCCAACCAGTTGCAGCCCGTCTACCAGGCCTATTTCACGCAACTCTTCGTCAAGGCGCTGGAGGCGCTGGGCAAAGAGGCCCAGGACCTGCTCCAGGCGGATCTGAAGAAACTGTTCCGCGACTATCGGCGGTTCCCGCTTACCGTGCCGGACCCCGGCATGGATCCGCTGACCCCCGAACAGGTCGCCGAGGCGAGGCAACTCGCCAAGCGCGTGGCGAGCGCCCCCGAAGGCGCCGCGCCGGCCGCGGGCACCGGCTCGCTCATTCAGGATGGTGGCAGCACCAGCTACAGCGACATCGACGATAAACTCAAGGCATTGTACTCGACAGACATCAACAACCGGGATAAGGCCGTCCTCCAGAAAATGCTGCGTATTCTCGACTTCCTGCCCCAGGGCGAAGACAAACTGAAGGTGTCGCTGCTGACGGTCGCCACGGACGAGTGGACCAAGGCCCTGCAGGCCGGCGGATATACGAAAGATGACGACAAGTGGAACTACGTCGCCCTTTATCCGCTGAATCCGGCCGGCAACGAGAAGGACGACCGCACGGTGGGCTCGCAGTTGCGCGTGGCCAACGAGAACATCAACGGCAACTCGCCCTTCGGCGATCCGTCCATGCCCGGCAAGCCGTTCCGCGTACACCTGAAGCAGAACCCCGAAAGCACCTACCTCAACAGCCCCTGCGTTCTGCCGGCGGCCGCCACCGACCGCTCCTGGACGGGGCAATGGTGCGCATTGCGGATGATCTTCGAGCCCGGCGCCGTCGGCGACGGCGCCGACTGGCTGGTGCCGATCGTCACCCAGGGCAAGGATGCGGTTGTGATCAAGGTCAAGTTCGACAAGGCCCTTCCCAAAAAGGATGAGTGGCCCGCAACCAAGTGACGGGAGGTCGGCGTGCCTGGTTTCTTCTCCGGTATCCTCGACAAGCTCAGGGGTTCGCCGCGAACGCGGGCGACATTCCTGGCGGCCTTCGGCAAGCATCCCGGCTGGAACGACCACATGGACGACCTGGGCCTGCAGAGCGCGCAGCTCATCGACCTGCGCCGCCTGCTCTACGTGCAGGGCATCAGCGGCAACATCGACTCGGGCGCCTGGGAGTCCCTCGCCCCCGAGCAGCGCCTGGAGACCTTCCGCCATCTCATGCTCTGGCGCAGCGGCAACAGCCTCGTGCTGGCCCGGCTCTGGTCCAGCAGCGACGGCAAGGGACGCAGGAAATATCCCATGATCGTCGCCGCCCAGGCCGACCATCTGCCCGCGCCATGGCTCATCGACAAGGCCGGGCCGATCCTGGAACGCCTTGAGACCGAGTTCGCCGCGACCCCCGATGCCGCGGTCGTCCGCAGCGGCATGGACCGCGCCCGCGCCGAACTGGCGGAACTTGCGCTGCCGGAACCCGAGGTCCCGCCCGACGATAATCCTGGCCCGCTGGCCACACTGGCGGACCGCCCGGAAATGGGCCCCGATCACAGCAAGCTGTGCATCCTGCTCTATCACATCGAGCGCGAGCTGGCGGCCTTCCTCAAGGGAACCCGCTCCCCGGCCGGCGCGCCGCGGCACATGCGCGTGCCCGCCTGCGCCGACTCACCGGCCGCCGCCATCGCGCTGTGGTCCCGGTTCTTCGAAACCCAACTCGATCCGTCGGCCATGCTGCTCCTCTTCGCCCCGCTGGACGGCACCTGGATCGACCTCATCGCCGGCGAACCTTCCCCCACGCAGTTCTTCTGCGTCCGCGCCAGGCCCGGCGTCGTCCCCCTGGCCACCGACATCCCCTACAACCTCGACGCCGCCTTCGTCGCCAAAGTCGAACAGATGCTGCCGCCCCGCGATTCCTCCATGCAGTAGAGCCGGTGCCCCACCGGCCATGCCGCCGCGGCCCGTCCGCCGTCTGGCCTTTCCCTCCCCAAGCCACGTAGTGGCGATACATGTTAGCCCATGGCGTAAGCCATGGGGGAATGTGAGCGCGCAATCCGTAAGAACCCGTCCAGAATCAACTCCGCAGGCCCGAAGGGCCGTCACCTGTGGTAGCCGTGGCCGTAAGGCCACGGTAACCAAGGCCCGATCATCTGAGGCCCGAAGGGCCGGCACTGTGCGAGGGGGCGAAACGGCGGAGTTGTTTCTGGCCGGTCTAACGGGACGCGGCCGATCTAAGGGGCCGGTCTAACGGGACGGGGCCGGTCTAAGGGGACGCGGACCTAATCGCTCCGACTCGGCCGCTCTTCTCGCGCTATTGACCACCCGCCACAGACGTAGTACCGTACGGGCATGCCTCGCGGGCCGCGCAACGCTCCGGGTGGGTTTGTCTATCACGTCATCAACCGTGGCGTGGGGCGGCAGACCCTGTTCCACAAGGATCAGGACTACGCCGCGTTTGAGCGGGTGCTGGCCGAGGCTTGCCAGCATGTCCCGATCCGCATCCTCGCGTACTGCCTGATGCCCAACCACCGGCACTCGACGAACGAACCCCGGACCCAGGGCGAACTGGAGGCGATCCGGCGAAGCGTGAACCGCCGCAGCCCGCTCGGGTCCGATGAGTGGCGGGACCAGACCGTGAAAACGTTGGGTCTGGAGTGGTCCATGAGGCCGCGCGGCCGGCCAAGGAGGTCAAATGAGCCGTTGGCCGTCGAATAGGTCTGCGTCCCCTTTGGAATTCCCCAGGCTGAGTGGCTCAGGACAATGGAGGGCATCGAGGATCCTTGAAACGTCGTCGATCGGTGCGCGCAGTCGGATGGACGTCGAAATGCGCCCATTGAGCTGGAAAGTCTGTGATGTCACGGTCCAATTTGAGGATCACGACGACACGCAGACTGCTCACGTCATCTTCGTGTCGAGAAGACTTGAAATGAAGTAGCCGCCTGTTTAGTATAAGTCTGGCTTTTTCGGCCGGATCGCAAGCCTCAAATGGTGACAAGTCATGGCAGAGCAGCACGACAATGGCCTGCAACCTCGCGATGCGGATTTGGCCGCCGAAGACTGGATTGTCAGTGACGCGGGCAGAGATCTCGTGCATCTGCGGTTTCGTGACATGTCGGACGGTTTCTTCTACCATAACTATATACCCGTCTTTGTGGGTATAACCGAAGAAGAATGGGCGCATGCGTATTCAATCGACAGCCGTGACGTGCCTTGGCACTTCCGGCGGCCTCGGGGTGGAGCAACGCTGCCATTTTGCAGGATGACGGTCACATGGGTTCCGTCAGAGAACCGTGTGTCGCTTAAATGTTCATTCTCGATCTATCAAACGGTCTCGACTGATTGGTGGTCAAGGTTCAAGGCAAGGATTGGCTTCGGGGTTGTGCCGGTGCCGCAGGAGCGCGCACCGGTTAGCTGGGATCGGCTGAACATGCGATCTGTTCGGAGAAATCTCGCCAGCGGTGATCGAAACGAGGTTGCAGACGCACTTGAGGGAATTCGAGCTCACTGTATATCGTTGCCTGCGCCGTGGGCCAGCGACATCTTCCTGGCGCACTGCGAACACCCAGACTCGTACGTACGCCTCGCCTCTGCGGCTGGACTGGGCGAATTGGCGCGGGTTCATGGTTATGCGGACGAGGAGCGGGCAGTTGCCAGCCTCAAGAGAGTCATGGAAGGTGCATCCGTAGGCCTTCACCGAGTGGCCTTGAAATCACTCGACGAAATCCAGCGATTTGCACGACCTGGAAAACGGGTCGACCTGGAAAACGGGTCAGGGATCAATTCTGAAGCAAGAGACCTGGAAAACGGGTCAGGGATCAATTCTGAAGCAAGAGGCTTGTTTTGTCACGTCAATGGTCCGTATTCTAT
>JBIOJL010000144.1:0-13149 GCA_044450885.1 Tepidisphaerales bacterium | reverse complement strand
CTGTAGATGTAGTGTCCCCAAGGATCGCAATCCAGGACGCAGATGATCGGGAGTTTGAGTTCCTGGTTCAGCCGTTGCAGCAGGCGCCGGACGCCGCGCGGAGGTTGGCCGCCGCCATGAGTGAGAATGCAGTTGTTCTTCTCCCAGAACCGATCTTCGTTGAATCGGTTCCAGACCGTGCCCTTTTCGACGTGGAGGACGAAATCAGCTTCGCACTTGCGAAACTGGATCACGTCCGGCTCGACGATGCTGGGAATGCCGTAGCCGCCCGAGCCCATTCGGCGGCAGTTGATTTCGTCTCCCTTGTCCACGACGGTGATGTTGCCGACCATCGTGCCGCGGTTATCGGCAAAGATGTGGAGTTCCTCGCGGAGGCAGCCGAGCGAAACCTCAAGATCCTCCAGGATGGGGTCGGATTCATCCTGTGTCTCAAAGGTATTCTCGCTGGTGCCTGCCACCGTGTGTTTGGCGTCGTAGAACACGCCGCGGAGGCTGGACGTCTTGTCCGAGTCGATGAGCCCCTTGATCGTGGACGCATGGAGCATGGTCTGCATGAACTGCTTGGCCTGATTCAGGTTGAACAGTTCGCGTTCTTGAACAGCGTCGCCCATCTGCAGAATCCCGCGTTTGCGATTCCACAGAGTGTTGGCGCGCGAGCGGGTCGGTATGGCGACCGCGATGTCCTTGCCCTTGAACGCGGCAGTGGTGATATTGTCGACAAGACCGACGATCTTGCCCATCGTGGCCTTGTCGCGATCCTTGGACCGCTTATTGATCTTGTCGGCCTGCGCCTGGGTCTGGTTGTCAGTTTTGCGTTGCTTGGCCATATGATGGTCCTCGGCTTGGTGGTGATCAAATGTCGGCTTCCGTCAGGCCCGCATGTTTGAGCAGCGTTCTGAGCAGCCCCATCTTCAGGGGCCGGCTTGTGTGAACAGGTATGGAAAGCCTCACCGCACTTCCAGTCCTGCCGTAGATGTGGTGACTGCCGTTGACTCGCAGCAGAACCCATCCATGGCGTTCGACGACGTGGGCCAATTCCTTCCCTGAAACCTGTTTCATACCGCGATCTCGAGAATCCGCTGATTCGCCACCGGCTCGGGAAACTCCACGTCAACACTCAGGCAACCTTCGATCGCTTCGTACAGATTCTGAAGCAACTCTTCGAAGGTCTCGCCCTGTGTCGCACAGCCGGGAATCGCCGGTACCTCGGCCCAGTAGCCGCCTTCTTCCGCATCGTGAATGATAACCTTGATCTTCATAGTCCTATTGTACGATCATGCGGCCCGAAAGCCGCGGCCAATCTTCGTTAATCAAACAGCCCGTCGCCTTTGGCCGGCTTCTTCTTCGCCTTGTTACTGCCGAGCGACACGCGCTCCGGTTCCGGGGTGTGTCCGTTGCCATCGCCGTTTCCGTTGGTGTCCGAACCTGACGGCGTGGCGGCCGCTGTCGCTGTTTGCGCCTCGGCCAGATGCGCCGCCCGGCTCTCCACCATCACGATTCCATCGTCGTTCTTGAGTTCCCCGTGCTCATCCTTCTTGATCGCCTTGCCTTCATCGTCCAGCTCCACATCCGCAATCGCCGTCCGTTTGCGGGCCTCGGCCAGCAGCGTGTCATACAGCTTCTTCGCATCCGTGCCGTTGATGGCGTTGATGGCCTTGGCGATCTCGCCGATGTAGCGCTCGAACACGTCGCGCCTCGCCGATTCGCGCTGCATCTTCTGCCGTTTTCGCAAATACACCCCGAGCTTCCGCCCGCACTCCATCAGGGCCAGCTTCATCTCCTTGCGAATCTCGTCGTAGTCCGCGATCGCTTCCTTTGACTCGCTGGTGAACGGCACCCACACCGAGGCCATGTGGATCATGATCACCAGCGGCCCGACCGGCAGGCTGCCGCGCGGCTGCGACAGATTGTAGTTCTTCCATCCGGTCTCGCTCACGGCCTTGAAGCTGCTGCACGCGCTCTGCTGGAAGAGCAGGGGGACTCGGTTGGCGAAACGGATCACGCGCGCCGTGTCGTCGGCCGGCAGTTCGCCGCCGAAAGCGATGGCCGCCTCGATCTGGAATGGCCGGCCGCGATAGACGTCCGGCTCGCGCGAGCTGGCCGCATAAAACTCCGCCTTCACGCCCTTGAGCATGCCCGCCAGCAACTGGCGCACGCCGATGGGCGCCAGGCAATCCGTCGGCGGCGGCGGGACCTTGGCCTCCTGAAATTCCTTGAACAGTTTTTCCGCCAGCGGCGAGTCGATGTCCGAACACTTGGTGCGGCTGTGTACGCCGATGGCCTCGCAGAACTCGCCCGCCCGCTGGGCGCTGATCCGGCAGAACTTCTCCTGGAGGAAGTTGTAGAGCGTGCCCGTCTTGTTGAACGCTTCGTAGTCCTTGAGCATCTGAAGCAGGGTGCCGAGTTCGATACCTTTGGGGTGCGGCTGAATCTCCCGCGTCTCGGGAGGAAGCTGGTCCGTCCCGCGCGGGAAGAGAATCACTCCATCCTTCTCAACCGTGGTGATCGTCGGATCCACCCCGTTGGGTGCCACCGGCGTGGTCGATTCATCGACCACGTTCGCTTGCGCGACAGCTAACGCCGGCTTCAGCAGCACCTGCTCCTCCTGCTCATCCGCGCTCACCCGTGTCGGCGGCACGAACGCGATCCGCGCATGCGGGTTGGCTATCGCGGTCAGTTCCAGGAACTCATCGACGCTCGCCCGTCCCTTCTGATACCGTCCCTCAAGCTCGATGCTGACACTGGTCCCGGTGATGTAGTCCTCGGGATTCAGGAACCCCGGATCGCGCGTGCCGGCGTTGAGCGTCTTGAACCGCTGCGGCGGGAAATCCTCCGTCTCCGCATCCACCGTCACTTCCGCCCGGTTGGTCTTGGTGTTCATCGCCAGTTCGATATGGTGGGCCGGCTTCTTGGCGCTGGGCCGCGTGTGGATCACCATTGGCTTGCCCGTGGTGATCAGCCCGTACATCCCGGCCGCCGAGATGCCGATGCCCTGCTGTCCGCGCGACATCTTCAACCGGTGGAACTTGCTGCCGAAGAGCAGCCGCCCGAAGACGTTCTCCACCTGCCGTCGCACGATGCCCGGGCCGTTGTCGATGACCGTCACCCGATAGCGCGACTGCTTGGCCGTCGCCGGCCGGTCCGGCTGCAGATCCTCAATGATGATCGTTACGCTCGCGAGTATCCCGGCTTCTTCGCAAGCATCCAGCGAGTTGTCCACGGCCTCTTTCACCGTCGTCAGCAGCGCCTTGCGGGGGTTGTCAAAGCCCAGCAGGTGGCGGTTCTTGGCGAAGAACTCGCTGACAGAGATGTCCTTCTGCTTGGCGGCCATCGACTCGGCGGTCTCGCGACGGGGTATTTCACGTTTCACGGGAGTTATCTTAAGCACCGGCGGCGGCCCGGCCTCTTCCTCTTTGACAAGGGACATGAAAAGGGTCTCTTTCTTCTGCGGGGTATTCTGTGGAATACTCTGTGCTGCGGTTGTCTGTCCCATCCCTGGGTCCTCCTGCACGAGCCGTTCACCGAAGCGGGGAACGTGGGTATTCATCCTTTATCGGCCGTCCGTGACGGATTTCTTCTGTCTCTCTCGGCCGCACATCTGGTATTCGGCCGGTCGCCGGCCTCAACCGATGGGGCCGCAGGCGGCGAAGATGGAACGATACCAGAAACGGGGGTCGGTTCAAAGTTTCGAAGCTTGAAGAGTTCAAGGGTCAAAGGTTCTTCATCGCTCGTCCGGTTCCGACTATGATTCGTCCGATCCCCAGACGGGGATTCGCTGGCCAGGGTTCTGCCGAAGAACCCTGCTTTGGCGGAAAGTGGTGCCGACGCTCTGATCGGCATGGCCGGGAAACCCCCCCCGGCACCACGACGGACGGAAAGACCATGACCATCAAGCCCGGGCCAATTATCTCGATCGCACTGCTCATGCTGGCCACTGCCGGGAGCCTGGCCGCACAGCCGGCGGTGCCGGCGACACAGCCCCAGACACACCCCACAACCCAGCGAGCCCCGCAAACCCAGCCGGCGAGCCCGGCCGAAGGCATGACCGCGGAGCGCCTTGCCGAGAGGCTGGCGGCGGCCAATGCCGAACTGGCCGCCATCGCTGCGGACGTGCCCGAAAACAGCCCGGACGCGCAGCGCCGCATGGTCCTGCTGAAGCGCGTGGCGCTGTTCAAGGAATATGCGGCCCTGCTGGCGTCGGCCGAGCAGCAGGCGACCGCCCTGGCGGGCGCGGACGGCCGGGTCAAGCTCGCCCAAGAGCAACTCGCCGACTTCGCCCTGTCGAAACCCGCGACGCTGCCGTCTCCAACCCAGGGCAGCTTCGAGGCGCTCAAGGGCATCGTCACCCAGCAGCGGGACCGCGTTGCCTCGCTCCGCTCGGGCGCCACCTTCCGCCGGGCGCGGCTGGAGGAAACTCCAAAGCTCATCGCCGAAGCCCGCGCCCGCGCCGACGATGCCGACAAGCGCAGTGCCCGTCTCGCCGACGACCTGTCGGCCGCCACCGACGCCGCGGCCCGCAAGCTCGTCGAGATGAAGATCGATAACGCCCGCCTGGAGCGTTTTGTGGCGCAGCGGGCGGCCAAGTCCCTCCTGACCGACGCGGACGTCTCCAAGGCGATCGAACCCGCCCGCAGCGCGGAACTCGAACTGGCCGAGAAACAACTCGAACGCCTCGAACAACAGTTCGCCGTCTACAGCCAGGCCCGGCAGGACCAACTCCTCCGCGAGCAGCAGCAGAAGAAGGATGAACTGGCCCGCAAGCAGCAGCAGGCCGCCACCGCCCAGAGCCCCGCCGACCGCTTCGTCGCCCGCTGGGAGGCCGAGATCGCCCTGTCCGAAAAGAACCAGAGCGATCTCGACAGCCTCGGCCTGGCGTTCAAGACCGAGGTCGACGAGCAGGAAAAGCTCTTCGCCGGCGAGAAGGACGAATTCACCCGCCTCCAGGAGTTCCTCAAGCTCGCGGGCGCCTCCGAGCGGACCTCCGACCGCATCAAGCAGTCCCTGCAAATGGCCAGGCAGCGGCGCGTGCTCATCAACAAGGCCATGCGCGATGGCTCCGCGGAGCGCATCGCCGAGTACCGCACCCGCCGCTTTGACATCGAGGACACTCTCGTTGCCATAAACGACCGCTTTAAGTCCGAACGCGACGCGGTCCTCGCCCAGTTGCCCGATTCCGAAAAGCCCCTGTTCGCCGCCCGGACCGCCGGCCTGCTCGACAAGACCCGCAGCGCCCTTCGCGCGGAGAAGGACCTCCTGGCCGAGGCCATCGGGCACTGGAACCAGCTCCAGATCCTCTACCTGGGCCGGCTCGGCAAGCAGGACCAGATGGAACGCTTCATCCGGGCCAATGCCTTCTGGCTGCGCGACGCCAGGCCGCTGGGCCTGGAAATGGCCAACCCGCTCTGGGATGAGTGCAAGCGCCTCGCCGACTGGGCTCGCGACCTGGTCACCGACACCGTCCTGCAGCGCCTCATCCACTCCGCCCGCTCGGTCTGGGGCCTTCTCTCCGGGCTACTGCTCTTCCCCATTCTGCCGATCATCCTCATCGCCATCCGGCAGCGGCTGCGACGGTTCGTTGCCAACCGCAACGATGTCACCTTCGACATCCGGCGGACGCTGGCCAACCGTCTGTCCACCATCGGCGTGGCCGTGGTCAGCGCGGCGCTGCTGCCGGTTTACTGGTATGTCGCCGCCCAGTTGCTCTCCGCCACCGACCTGGCGGTGCCGGCCCAGATCATCGAGTTCCTTTCCTTCTTCCTCTTCTTCTGGCTGCTGGCCCGCGCCTTCTTCGGCCGCGGCAGCATGGCCCACGCGCAACTGGGAATTCCCCGCGACGCGGCCACGTCGCTCTACACCTCCATGCGCCTGGTGCTCCTGGGCTGCGCCATGTTCCTGATCCCCACCGTGATCCTCCGCCGCCCTCCTTTCGAGTTCGAAACCATCCCGCGCCTCCTGGACACGCTCACCCAGTGCAGCGTCGGGCTGGCCATCCTCTGGCTCATCCGGCCGCGCTCCGCCTTCATGCGGCACGCCCTGGCCGCCGGCGAAAGCAATTTCATCGCCCGCCGCTGGGGCGTCATCGGCCTGTTCATCAGTCTGCTGATCGCGACCATCATCGCCCTGGACATGGCCGGCTACCGCTACGGCTCCTGGAGCCTGGCCATCAGTTTCATCAAGTCGGTGGTCACGCTCATCGTCCTGGTCCCGGTGTACACCGGCACGCGCGCCACCATCGAGGTCCTCGTCCGTCTCCGCCGCGCTAGCGCCGACCCGGCCGGCCCGGACGAGACTCCGGACAACCACGCCCGCTTCGACCGGCGCGTCAAGCGGGTCGTCCGCTTCACCTTCGTCGCGCTCGCCCTGTATCTGCTGGCCGGCTTCTGGGGCATGGATGCCCAGGCGTTCAAGGCGCTGGATGAAGTCCACGTCCGTTCCATCAGCGGCTCCGGCGACAACGAGGAATTCCTCTCCGCGGCCGACCTGCTGCGCTGCCTGTTCTACTTCGGCGGCACGTTCTGGCTGCTCTGGGCTCTGCCGGGAATCTACGAACTGGCCGTGTTCCCCCGCCTGCGGCTCGACCAGGGCCTGAAGTACGCCATCCTGACCATCTCCCGCTACGCCATCTTCACCGTCGGAGTGGTCTTCGGCCTCTCCGCCATCCACCTCGATCTCACGCGCCTTGGCTGGCTCGTCGCGGCCATCGGTGTCGGCCTGGGATTTGGCCTGCAGGAGATCGTCTCCAACTTCGTCTGCGGCATCATTCTGCTGGTGGAACGTCCCGTGCAGGTCGGCGACATCGTCACCGTCAGCGGCATGTCCGGCACCGTCACCCGCATCAACATCCGCGCCACTACCATCCTCAACTTCGACCGCCAGGAAGTGATCCTGCCCAACCGCAACCTCATCACCACTGAGGTCACCAACTGGACCCGCGGCGACACCATCAACCGCACCGTCATCAAGATCGGCGTCGCCTATGGCAGCGACATCGACCTCGTCACCCGGCTTCTTTCCGAAATCGCCCGCGCCCAGCCCGACGTCCTGAAGGACCCGCCGCCGTCGGTGATGTTCGTGAAGCACGGCGACAGTTCCCTCGACTTCGAGCTGAGCGTGTTCATCCCTTCGCCGCAGGTGAAGGGCGCAGTCCACGACCGCGTCAACAAGGCCATCAACCGCGAGTTCGCCAAACACAAGATCGAGATCCCCTTTCCCCAGCACGACGTCCACATCCGATCCGGCGATGCTCCGCTTCGCTCTGCATGACCGCGTGACCACGGGCAATCAAGAACTGCCGGACTTCCTTTCTCGGGTGCCACGGCTTGTCTACTACTGCAAGCCGTGTCTGCGTGACCGCGAAGCACGGCTTGCAGTAGACAAGCCGTGGCACCCAAAATCTGGACCGCTGTTCCATCGCGGATCCTAAACTGCGCCAAAACATACGGACTGAACCCACTGCCCGTATAATCCTCCAGTCCGTTCACCGGAGATCAACCATGCTGCGACAACTCATCCTCTCACTTCTTACGCTTCTCGTCCTGCCGGCCCTGGGTGATACGCCCGATGGCCGCTATCTCTATGTTGCCTCGCCCGGCATCCGCGACTACCTCGAATACGGCGGCCACGGGGTGCTCGTATACGACATCGACAAGGGCCACAAATTCGTCAAGCGCATCCCCATCGGCGGCCTGGACACCAACGGCAAGCCGCTGAACATCAAGGGCATCTGCGCCTCCGCCGCCACCGGCCGGGCCTACATCACCACGCCGAAGCAGATCATGTGCCTCGATCTGCTCACCGGGAAGATTCTCTGGGAGAAAACCCCGGACAAGGGCTGTGACCGCATGTCCATTGCGCCCGATGGCAAGTTTCTCTACGTGCCCTCCTTTGAATCCGACCGCTGGAACGTCATCGACGCTGCCAGCGGCGACACCATCAAGCCGATCATCACCAAATCGGGCGCGCACAATACCGTCATCGCCCTCGACGGCACCCGGGCGTTCATGGGCGGCCTGAAATCGCCCACGCTCTTCATCGCCGACACATCCACCCACGACCTGACCGCGCAGACAGTTCCCTTTTCGGACATGATCCGGCCGTTCACCGTCAACGGTCGCGGTACGTTAGTCTACGTCTGTGTCAACGAACTCCTGGGCTTTGAGATCGGCGACCTGGCTGCGGGCAAGCTGCTGCATCGCGTGGAAATCAAGGGGTTCTCCAAAGGCGAGGTGAAGCGCCACGGCTGCCCCAGCCACGGCATCGGCCTGACCCCCGATGAGAAGGAAGTCTGGGTCGTCGATGCCTTCAACCAGCGCGTACACGTCTTCGACAACACCGTCATGCCGCCAAAGCAAATCCAGAGCATCCCCGTCCGCGATCAACCCGGCTGGATCACCTTCAGCATCGACGGCACGCTCGCGTATCCCTCCAGCGGCGACGTCATCGACGTCAAGACCCGCAAGATCGTCGCCACGCTCAGCGATGAGACTGGCCGCCCGGTCCAGAGCGAGAAGCTGCTCGAAATCGACTTCGCCGGCGGCAAACCCGTCCGGGCCGGCGATCAGTTCGGCATCGGGCGGGTACGGTAATTGTGGTGCGGACTTCCAGCCTGCACCGACCCGGACGCAGGCCGGAAGCCCGCACCATCTTCAGCCGCGATGGAGACTCTTGCCCGTGCCGCCAGATTGACGCAACCACATTATTCCAAAGCACTTACAAGTTCTTCTTTGCCGCCCCGCGATGCCCGCGGGAAAAATCTCTCATGCTGCCCGCCACCGGCGTCCGATAAAACACTATCGGTGAAATTTGACCCGGACGCGGATCGCCGGGTTGGAAGTGGAAGCTTATACCTTGATGGAAGGAGTGGTGCCGTGAAGAGACTATTGACGATCGGTGTCTTGGCGGTTGCCGGATTGGCTGTCGGATGCAGTTCGGGCAAGGACAACAAACAAGCCAAGGCCCCGGACTATGCTCCCCAACCCGCACCCCCGCTGCATGACCCGGGCATGCCCATAGCGCAAGTCGGCACGCCCGCGGGTGGCGGCGTGGTGACGACGGCCGGGATGGACCTACCCGCGCCCGGACCCAAGCTCGCGGACCCCGCTCCGGCCCGTGGAACCAAATACGTCGTCAAGAAGGGCGACACGCTCTGGAGCATCGCCGCCAAGACCTACAACGATGGCCAGCAGTGGAAGAAGATCCGCGCCGCCAACCCCAGCATCAAGGGCGAGCAGGTCCTGGTCGGCCAGACCATCATCCTGCCCTGAGCCTTGCGACCGGGCATGACCTCATACGAACTACCAACGGATCGGCGCTGCGCCGATCCGTTCTTTTTTTGCGCTGAGATCCCGGCGCGAATACAGAAGGTGTTTGAGTCCTCCGCCGAAACCGGGTAACATGCTGCCGTCGCCTTGTTTCCGGAGAAGACTGAATGTCCCAGCCGTCCAAAGATCAGCTCCTCATCGTCCGGATCGAGGGCATGCACTGCCACCGGTGCCAGGAGAAGATCAAGAAGTTCCTGCAATTCGTCCCCGGCGTCCACGAGTGCGAGGTGGATTTCCCCTCCTCGCAGGCTTCCATCATCTACGACCCCGGCGCCGTCAAGGTGCGCGAACTCATCGACGCCATCACCGACCTCGGCTACAAGGCCGCCGGATTCACCACGCAGGCGCAGGCCACATAGCAGTGCCCGCAATTTTGGAGTGCGGCGGCTCGACGCCGCTTTCCCATCGCCGTCACAAAGTGCGGAATGGAACCAGGGACGCCGCTCGGCGGCAGATCGGTCTCGCCTTTCGCCGCATCGCGATGATTCTGGATCTCGACAGCAACCGTGCCGCACATGGAAAAGCGGCGTCAAGACCGCCGCACTCCCAAAAACCGCTTGAAAGCCCGTTCATCGGCGTTATCATTCGGCCCACGTTCCGCACACCAGGTACGTGGGAGAACGGGCACAACCAGGAAAGGAAACACATCATGGCACAGAAAGACCAAGTTAACGTCGCACTGATCGGCCAGGGCTTCATGGGCCGGACTCACTCCAACGGCTGGGGGCAGGTCTCCCGGTTCTTCAAGACGCCGGTGAAGGCCGTCATGCACACCGTCTTCGGAATGCCCAACGAAGACCCTGCGGCCATGGCCGCCCGCTGGGGCTGGAAGAACTCGTCAAACGACTGGCAGGCCGTGGTGAGTTCGCCGGAGATCGACCTGGTCGACATCGTCACCCCGAACTTCATGCACGCGCCCCCGGCCAAGGCCGCCATCGCCGCCGGCAAGGCCGTCGCCTGCGAGAAACCCATCGCCGGTACGCTGGATGAGGCCCGCGAAATGGCCGAGGCCGCCAAGAAGGCCAAAGTCAAGAGTTTCGTCTGGTACAACTATCGCCGCGTGCCGGCCGTCGCGTTGGCCCACAAGCTGGTCAAGCAGGGGGCCATCGGCGAAATCCGCCACGTCCGCGCCAAGTACCTCCAGGACTGGGCCGACGAGAACGTGCCGCTGCTGTGGCGCTTCGACAAGAAGCTCTCCGGATCCGGCGCCCATGGCGACCTCAACGCCCATATCATCGACATGACCCGTTTCGTCACCGGCGGCGAGATCATCGAGATCAGCGGCGCCATCGCCGAGACGTTCATCAAGGAACGTAAGATCATGAGCGGCGTGGCCGCGGGCGGGATCGCCGCGGGCATGAAGTCCGACAAGGCCGAGATGGGCAAGGTCACCGTGGACGACACCGTGCTCTTCCTGGCCAAGTTTAACAACGGCGCTGTCGGCAGCTATGAGGCCGCCCGCCAGGCCACCGGCAACCAGAACCGCAACGGCTGGGAGATCAACGGTTCCAAGGGCTCGCTCAAGTTCGACTTCGAGGACATGAACTACCTGGAGTTCTACGATGCCACCCGCCCGCGCGAGGTGCAGGGCTGGACCAAGATCATGTGTACCCACGGCGGCAGCCACCCGTACGTGGAGAACTGGTGGCCGGACGCCCACATCCTGGGCTATGAACACACCTTCGCCAACCAGGCGTTCGACATCCTGCAAGTGCTGGCCGGCAAGGAACCCACCGTGCCAATCCCCGATTTCCAGGATGCCTACCAGACCCAGCGCGTCATGGAAGCCGCTCTGATCTGTGCCAAGGAGAAGCACGCGATTAAGATGTCGGATGTGAAGTAGGACAGACATTCATTCTTGTCTGTCATCCACGGCACGAAGGCACTGAGGCATGAAGTGAAATGAAGCCGGCCGCGAATCCGCGGCCGGTTTCTTTGTGCGCCAGGCATGATCTACGTTTAGCATACTGGCGTAATTCCAAACGGTGACTACACTGTCAGTCCGTGGGCGGCGGATGACTTCGCCGCCTGAGCGAACTGGGGCAACTGTCGTGGAGCGAGGAGGCTGCATGAAGAAGAGACCAAACAAGACCACGAAGGCGATTGTCAGACGAGCGGCCCCGATCGTCCCGGCGCAGGCCGAGTTCGACCAGATATTGGCGTTGATCGACGCCGCCCGCACCCGCGCCGTCGCCGCCGTCAATACGGCGTTGATCGATCTCTACTGGACCATCGGCGAACACATCAGCCGAAGGATCTCCGACCAGGGCTGGGGCAAGGGGACCGTTGAGGCTCTTGCCGAACACATCCAGCGTCACCAGCCGGGGATGACCGGGTTCTCGGCTCAGAACCTCTGGCGGATGCGGCAGTTCTACGAGACCTACTGCGCCTCCCCAAAACTCTCACCACTGGTGAGAGAATTACCATGGACCCACAACCTGCTCATCATGAGCCGCAGCAAGCGAGACGAAGAGCGGGAGTTCTATCTGCGCGCCTGTCTTCGCGAACGCTGGGGCAAGCGTCAACTCGAACGCCAGCTTGCGGGAGCACTGTTTGAGCGTACTGTTCTCTCGCCTGTAATTCTGTCACCAGTGGTGGCAGAATTACACCCCGGCGCCGCTTCCATCTTCAAGGACAGCTACCTGGTCGAGTTCCTCAACCTGCCGCAGGACCATTCCGAAGCCGATCTGCACCACGCTCTGGTCGAGAATCTCAAGAACTTCCTCATAGAACTTGGCCGCGACTTCTGCTTTGTCGGCAGCTATTACCCGATTCAAGTCGGCGGGCGCGATTTCGAACTTGACCTGCTGTTCTTTCACCGGGGTCTCAATTGCCTGGTCGATATCGAGCTGAAACCTTCTCACATCAGCAACGCCACGAGCAATTGAGAACAGACAATGGGGGTCAGCATCCCGAGGGGGGCGACGGCGGCGTAGGCTACTGTGGGCGTGTCGGAACCCGTCAGTTCGCCGGCGAAGGACAACGCTGGAGAACTGGTCATGGCGCCGGCGACCCAGCCGCTGAGCGTGACGAAGTTCATGCGGAAGACGACGCGGGCGATGCAGCCGATGATGAACACGGGGACGACCGTCAACGCGGCGCCCCAGGCGATGAAGATCAGGCCGCCGCTTTGGACGATGGTCTGGACGAAGTGGTCGCCGAGGCGCAGGCCGACGCAGGCGAGGAAGACGGCCAGGCCGAAGTCGCGGAAGAGCTGGTTGGCGGCCACGGGCATGTACCAGACGACCGAGCCGATGTTGCCCAGTTGCGAGAGAGCGATGGCCGCGATCAGCGGGCCGCCGGCCAGGCCCATGCGCAGCTTGAGGTGCATGCCGGGGAGAAACAGGGGAATGGTCCCGACGATCACGCCCAGCACCACGCCCAGGAAGATTGGCATCAGTTGTGGGCGATTGAGAATGTCGGGGGAATTGCCGAGCTCGACCTCGACCATCTTCAACCCGGCGGCCGGCCCGACGACGCGGAGCCTGTCCCCGAATTGCAGGCGAAGCGTGGACCTGGGCGGCAGGTCGATGCCGGAACGGATGATTCTGGCGACGGTGACGCCGGTGCGCCGGTTCAGGTCCAGCTCCGCCAGGGAGCGGCGAAGCACCTGGGTGCGGGTGACCAGCAGGTCCATCTTCTGAACGTCACCCGAGACGCTGCCGAGGTCGACGGTGCTGGGCCGGCCCATCTCGGCGGCGACTTCGTCGAGCACCGTCCGCGGGCCGACGGCCCGGAAGACATCGCCCAGGTGGATCCGGACGTCGCCGTTGGGGCCGCTGAGCGGGCCGGCGCCGAACAAGCGGGTGTATAAGATGCCCGTGGCGCG